>NZ_JBGOSN010000013.1:0-115685 GCF_046335115.1 Paracoccus sp. P2
TCGGTGGACGAGCTGCTGGGCAAGCTGAAAGAAGCGGGGGTGATCTGATGGCTGTTCTGCTGCTTGGGGAAGTGACGAACGGGGTGCTGAACCGCGATGCGACCGCCAAGGCGGTGCAGGCGGTCAAGGCGCTTGGCGATGTGACGGTGCTCTGCGCCGGCGCCTCGGCCAAAGCGGCCGCCGAGGAGGCCGCGAAGATCGCCGGGGTCGCCAGGGTGCTGGTCGCGGAAGCCCCGCTTTACGGCCACCGCCTGGCCGAGCCGACCGCGGCGCTGATCCTGGGCCTGGCCGGCGATTACGACCACATCGCCGCGCCGGCGACCACGGACGCCAAGAACGTCATGCCGCGGGTTGCGGCGCTNGCCTGGCCGAGCCGACCGCGGCGCTGATCCTGGGCCTGGCCGGCGATTACGACCACATCGCCGCGCCGGCGACCACGGACGCCAAGAACGTCATGCCGCGGGTTGCGGCGCTCTTGGACGTGATGGTGCTGTCGGATGTCTCGGCCGTGATCGACGCCGAGACCTTCGAGCGGCCGATCTATGCCGGCAACGCCATCCAGGTGGTGAAGTCGCGGGACGCGAAGAAGGTCTTCACCATCCGCACGGCGAGCTTCGACGCGGCGGGGATCGGCGGCAACGCCCCGGTCACCGAGACCGCCGCTGCCGCCGATCCGGGCCTGTCGAGNGCCGCCGCCGCCGCCGATCCCGGCCTGTCCTCCTGGGTGGCCGACGAGGTGGCCGAGAGCGACCGCCCCGAGCTGACCTCGGCCAGGCGCGTGGTCTCGGGCGGACGCGGCCTCGGCTCGAAGGAGAGCTTCGCGATCATCGAAGAGCTGGCCGACAAGCTCGGCGCCGCGGTGGGCGCCTCCCGCGCGGCGGTGGACTCGGGCTATGCCCCGAACGACTGGCAGGTCGGGCAGACCGGCAAGGTGGTCGCCCCCGAGCTCTATGTCGCGGTGGGCATCTCGGGCGCGATCCAGCACCTGGCGGGGATGAAGGACAGCAAGGTGATCGTGGCGATNCCCCGAGCTGACCTCGGCGAAACGCGTGGTCTCGGGCGGCCGCGGCCTCGGCTCGAAGGAGAGCTTCGCGATCATCGAAGAGCTGGCCGACAAGCTCGGCGCCGCGGTGGGCGCCTCGCGCGCGGCGGTGGACAGCGGCTATGCCCCGAACGACTGGCAGGTCGGCCAGACCGGCAAGGTGGTCGCCCCCGAGCTCTATGTCGCGGTGGGCATCTCGGGCGCGATCCAGCACCTGGCGGGGATGAAGGACAGCAAGGTGATCGTGGCGATCAACAAGGACGAGGAGGCGCCGATCTTCCAGATCGCCGATTACGGCCTGGTGGGCGACCTGTTCACCGTGGTCCCGGAACTGACCGGCAAGCTCTGAGGGTTTTCACCGTTTCCGCAAATACCCCGGGGGGAGCGACCCCGCGGCCCCATCGAGGGGCCACGGGGCCGCGGGGGGCAGAGCCCCTCACCGCCCGGAACATATCCCGAAAACCGCCCGGCCGGCCGCCGGGCGGTTTTTGCATTGAACGTCCGGCCCGCTTGCGCCTATCGTCCCGCCTGACCGACGAAAGGATGAGGTTCATGGCGATTCAATCGGTGGGCGTGATCGGCGCCGGGCAGATGGGCAACGGCATCGCGCATGTCTTTGCGCTGGCGGGTTATGACGTGCTGATGACCGACATCTCGCGCGAGGCGCTGGACAGGGCGCTGGCGCAGATCGACCACAACCTGGACCGCCAGGTCAGCCGCGGCAAGATCACCCCCGAGGACAAGGATGCGGCGATGAAGCGCATCGCCACCACGATGACCCTGGCGGACCTGGGCAGGACCGACCTGATCATCGAGGCCGCGACCGAGCGCGAAACCGTCAAGCAGGCAATCTTCGAGGATCTCCTGCCGCATCTGAAGCCCGAGACCATCCTGACCTCGAACACCTCGTCGATCTCGATTACCCGGCTGGCCAGCCGCACCGACCGTCCCGAGCGCTTCATGGGCTTCCATTTCATGAACCCGGTTCCGGTCATGCAGCTGGTCGAGTTGATCCGCGGCATCGCCACCAACGAGGAGACCTACAAGGCCCTGGTCGAGGTGGTCGAGAAGATCGGCAAGACCTCGGCCAGCGCCGAGGATTTCCCGGCCTTCATCGTCAACCGCATCCTGATGCCGATGATCAACGAAGCGGTCTATACGCTTTACGAGGGTGTCGGCTCGGTCAAGTCCATCGACCAGTCGATGAAGCTGGGCGCCAACCATCCGATGGGGCCGCTGGAACTGGCGGATTTCATCGGCCTGGACACCTGCCTTGCGATCATGAACGTGCTGCACGAGGGGCTGGCGGATACGAAATACCGCCCCTGCCCGCTCTTGGTGAAATATGTCGAGGCGGGCTGGCTGGGCCGCAAGACCGGGCGCGGCTTCTACGACTATTCCGGCGAGGAGCCGGTACCGACGCGGTAGAAGAGGGCTCTGCCTCCATGTTTGACCGCCCCCTGGACGCATGATGGGGGACAAAGGATTTGGGACCGCGTGGCTATTTTTCTACGTGGACTCAATACATTACAATGGAGAGCGCCAGAAGCCTTGATGCTTTTGGCACAATGAGAGGGGTTGCGCGGGGAAACCGGAACAATACGGTCAATAAAAATCAAAGGTTGCGGCGCTACGGATCATTGCAATGGGGTCGGGAGTGTCCTGAACTCTGTGTATCTGTCCCGTTCCATGGGGTTTCAGACACTCAGGCGGCGAAGCGCCCGTTGCACATTTTGGCGAACTGATTGCGGGCCGCAAACCATTCCCGAACGTTGCGGCCATCTTTCTCGAAATTGCGGATCGCGAGATGGATCAGCTTGGCCGCAGCCTCATCCGTCGGAAACGAGCCGCGTGTCTTGATGGATTTCCGGATCATGAGCTACTCCCCTGAAATCGGACAGTGACGGAAGCTACGATCTGACGTTTGCTGGTCTCCACGGACAAGGAGATTAGGAATGCGGAAGCGCAGGAACCATGACGCGGGCTTCAAGGCGCGCGTGGCGCTTGAGGCCGTGAAGGGCGAGCGCACTGTGTCTGAGCTGGCCGCCGAATACGGCGTGCATCCGACGATGATCCACCAGTGGAAGAAGGCGCTGCTCGACGGGGCTGCGGATATCTTCGAGCGCGGCGGCAGAAAGCCCGTTGCGGAAGTGGATGAGGAGACGGTCCGGTCGCTGCACGCCAAGATCGGGGAGCTGGCCGTCGCCAACGATTTTTTGTCACGAAAGCTCAAGCCGTGGACCGGCAAGTGAGGCGTGGGATGATTGAGCGGGACCATCCCGCGCTGTCGATCGTGGCGCAGTGCCGCCTGCTGTCGATCTCGCGCTCGTCGTTCTATCATGAACCGGCCGGAGAGACGGAGCGGAACCTCGGGCTGATGCGGCTGATCGACCAGCAGTTCCTCGATACGCCCTTCTACGGCGTCCGGCAGATGACCTGGCATCTGCAGAATGAAGGCCATGGCGTGAACCAGAAGCGCATCCGGCGGCTGATGCGGCTCATGCGCCTGATGCCGATCTACCAGAAGCCCAACACCAGCAAGCCGAGGAAGGGTCGCAAGACCTGGCCCTATCTGCTGGGCGGGCTGCGGGTGGATCGTCCCGGCCAGGTCTGGTGCGCCGATATCACCTACCTGCCGATGCGGCGCGGCTTCCTGTATCTGGTGGCCATCATGGACTGGTTCACCCGCAAGGTTCTGGCCTGGCGCATCTCGAACATGCAAGGCGCAAGTTGAAGGAGATCTTCGAGCGCGACGGCTCCGAGATCGCGGCCGAGGGCCTGCGCCGGATCGCCGAGCTTTACCGGATCGAGGCTGAGACCCGTAGCATGGGCCACGGCCAACGACTGTCGGCTCGCCAGGCGCACAGTGCGCCGCTGGTCGCCGCCTTTGGCGACTGGCTGCAGCTGCAGTGCCGGCGCATATCGATAAAGTCCCGCCTCGGGGAGAAACTGGCCTATATCCATCGTCACTGGGACGGGCTGCAGACCTTCCTGCGCGATGGCCGGGTCGAGATCGACTCCAACAGCATCGAGAACCTGATCCGCCCGATCGCCCTGACCCGCAAGAACGCACTCTTCGCCGGCCATGACGAGGGCGGTCGATCATGGGCTCGCATCGCATCCCTAATCGCTACCGCTAAGGTCAACGGCGTCGAGCCCTTCGCCTACCTCAAGACAACCTTGGAAGCCGTGGCCGCCAGTCACCCGCAAGCGAGGATCGACGATCTGCTGCCCTGGAACTTCAAGCCGTCAAGCTGAAAGCAGGTGCGGTGCCGCTTACACTTGTCAATTATTCCACCGAAATAAGCAGTCGCGTCCGAATGGCGGCTTTGGCGGTCCGCAACGTGGTATTTTGACAGATTGGCAAGGACAGCTTCGGGCAGTTCGGAACCAGACTGCTCGAGCGCATGCTTCAGGCGTGCCAAATGCGCCGGTCCCTGCGGGGCAATCAGGCCGTATTCCGCCAGATGACCCCGCAGCACCGAGATCGCCTGCGTTCGCTGCCGCACGAGCAGATCGCGCGTCTTGAACGTCAGGCCCGCAACTTGCTTCGTCACGCGCTTCACCTCCACGAACCGCATGGTCGGGCGCGATGCCGCCTCCGCGATGGCCTCGGCATCGGCAGCGTCGTTCTTCTGCCGCTTTACGAACGGCTTCACATAGGCCGGCGCAATCAGTCTGACCGCGTGGCCCAACTCACCGACCTTTCGGCCCCAGCGATGCGCCGACGCACAGGCCTCCATCGCCACTATGCAGCGCGGCTGCTCCGCCAGGAAACGCAAAAGCTGCACACGCGAAAGTTTACGCCGGAAAATGACAGACCCATCGGCCCCCGCGCCGTGCAGCTGGAACACGTTCTTGGCCAAATCCAGCCCGATGATGCTAACCTCTCCCATGGACGCTCTCCTCTATAGCGGTGTTTCAACACCCGCTACCTTGGCACATCGATGCCGTCGGGGGGGCGTCCACCCCATCGGTTACGAAAGCACGAGGTTCGACCCATAGGTGTCGCGACCGCTGCGGCTACGCCAGGATCGCCACAATAACCCTCCCTGACTGCCAGTCGTCAGAAGCCGGTCGGAATCCACGCTGGGTCTTCGGTCCCAGGATCCACGACCAGCCGGTACGGCAGGTCATGCTGCATCTGCTCCACAACTGACGCTCAGAGCAAACCAAGAACCGTATCTGGATCAGGTAGACCCGAATCGGCCACTCCGGCGTGATCGAAGGGTGTCCGAACTTGATGTAGAGCGCCTCGCACTCGGCGTCCAGGCCGGCCTGGGCCTTGCTCATCACCCACCGGATCTTGCAAAGTGGCTGCCGCGCAGGGATACGCGCCTCGAGGTCGAAACAGCTGAACAACGCCCCGCGCGTCTTGTCCGCCCCGCCGGTCATGTCCCGCCCGCCGCCATCCGCAGGATGAATCATGCATCAAGGCCGGACCGAGGGCCGACTATTCTAGTGGCCGGCCAGGCTTCTGCCAGATCGCGCAGTGCGGCGGGTCGAAAAAGACATGACCCATCTAGAAAACCCTTGATTTCTATCCAGTATCATGCTGCAAATAAATTGCCCGTTATCGAATCGTGATGGCGTGGGCTGGTTATGGTATTTTTCATTAATGTTTTGTGACTTTGGCGCCGGTTCGATGGCGGACGAAAGTTAACTCCGCATGAAATAAACATTCGCTTAGTGAGGAATTACATGCCCTATTTCACAGAGCTTCCGGAAGGTCTGATCCAGATTGAAGGCGATACTATCATCATTGACACCAATGACCTGAACCTTCTTAATATCACCAATCAGCCTGATAATGAATTTTCCCTCTATGATGTCGAATCGCCCACGGGCACAACGCTTTCGAACGGGGACGAGCTGTCGCTTGTCGACTCCGACGAAAATACCCTCATTTCAGGGACATATGTCGGGGATATCACGGTTTCCACTGCTTCGGTGGAGGTCGGGCTGGGCGCGCTGTTCAGTCTCGGCGCCACATTGAACCCTCTCGAGGGCGAACTCTTCCAGGACGAGAGTGGAAATTTCTATGTCATCAGTGAAGACGGGCTGGATCCCAGCCATCTGGGCGTCGAGCTGACCATCACGCTGGCCGGAAACGAATATACGGCGGTCGGCGCGGACGTGAGCGAAGCATTGGAAAACCTGGCCAGTGCTGTGGAGGACGTTCCCTTGGTCGGCGGCACCGCTGCAGCACTTATCCGCGGGGCCGGTGATGCTGTCCAAGACGCCCTGGATACGGCCGCGATTACCGTGGAGGTCGACGAAACTGGAACCATGGACCTGACTGATGAAGAAGTACTGCCTTGCTTCCTTCATGGAACCCTGATCGCGACTCCGGATGGCGAAAAGCCGGTGGAAACCCTGGTTGCCGGCGATGAAATCCTGGCCCATACAGGAAAGGCGATCACCATAAAATGGGTGGGCCGCAGGACCGTTCGCAATAACCGGCTTGACAGCCGCCATCTTCCGGTTTGCATCAAAGCCGGATCGCTAGGTGACGGGCTTCCGCATAGCGATCTGTATGTCACTGCCGACCATGGCATGATTATCGACGATATGGTGATCAATGCGGGCGCGCTGGTTAATGGTAGTTCGATCTGCTTCGTCGACAGTACTGCGATGCCCAGCGAGTTCACCTATTATCATATCGAGACTGAGAACCACGACGAGATCTTGGCGAATGGTGCGCCGACCGAAACGTTTGTCGACTACATCGGCCGAAAGTCGTTCGACAACCATGACGAGTATCTGGCCCTCTATGGCGCAGAGCGGATCATCCCGGAGATGAAGCGCATTCGCATTTCCGCGCGCCGGCAGTTGCCCGCATATCTTTGCGAACGTCTCGGCGCCGGCTCGTTCTCTGATCAGGTGGACCGGGAATTCGACGTCTTGATGGCGAAACTGAAAGCCGCCTGACGATCAGTCCCAAACTCCCATGCCCGGACTTTGGCTATGTCGGCACGGATAATCGTTGCAGGCACGGCACAAGGCCGGGCATTTTTACCAGAAGCATCATAAGCAATAAAAATCATAGCGCCCGAGCCTATCCCAAAAGTGTATTAGAATAATGCTTAATGACCTGGATTTGATCGAGAACGAAACTCGAATAAAACCTCGTGAGGTTAGTTCATATGTAGAAAAAGCTGCCTTGCTGCGGCAGCAGAAAGGACCAGAAGAATCACTCAAGGTACTAATCCCCTTACTACCACGTCATCCAGACCAGATACCTCTGCGCTACGAGCTTTCCATTGCCTCTCGGGAGGCAGGCAATCTCCAGGCCAGCCTTGAGCATCTTGATGCGATTCTGGTCAAGCAGCCTCGCCACAAATGGGCTTTGCTCGGAAGGGTCAAAACCCTCATGCAAGCGGGTCGACAGGTGGAAGCGTTCGCGGCCATCGACAACGCCTTGAATATCCTGCCCGAGAACATCGACCTCTTGGTGCGTAAAGGTGCAATGCTGCGCCAGTTTAGGGGCGCCAGAGAAGCGCTTGATTTCTTGCTTCCCCTTCTGTCCCATTTTCCAGACAATATTTCTCTCCGTCGCGAAGTTTCTGTTGCTTTCCAAGAGACAGGAAATCTGCAGGCCAGCTTGGAGCATATTGACGCGATCCTGGCCAGGCAACCTCAGCACAAATGGGCCCTGCTCGGAAGGGCCAAAACCCTCATGCAAGTGGGTCGACAGGTAGAAGCAATCGAGGCCATCGACAATGCTTTGAATATCCTACCGGAAAACGCCAATCTTCTGGTGCGCAAGGGCGCCTTGCTGCGCCAGTTGAGAGACGCGGGCGAGGCGCTTGAGTTTTTGACCCCCCTTGTATCGCGTTATCCGGACATGATCCCTCTGCACCACGAAATTTCTGTTGCCTTAAGAGAGACAGGGGATTTCCAGGCCAGCCAGAAGCATCTGGATGCGATCCTTGCCAAGCAACCTGACCACAAATGGGCATTGCTTGGAAAGGTTAGAAATCTCATACAGGATGGCCGAGAAGACGAACTGATGTTGGTGGCTGAGGATCTCGCATCGCGCATCCGAAATTCCCTCCCAGATCAGGCGGGAAACATCACCGAGGCGGCTCTCGGCCCAATAAAGGAAATGCCGGACAAAATCGCTGAATACCTGCTGAAGGAATTTTCATCTGCCTCAGAGCGGTGCGCTAGGGCACTGCCGGTCATGCTGTTATGGAACGCATATGAAAAGGCAGAAACCCTGGGATTGGGATATCTTTATCGCGGCGCGATCGAAGGCATTCTTTCACGGAATGATTTGCGAGCTTTCAATCTTGTTCATATAATAAAATCGGTAACGAAAGGCGGTATTCGTGAGGCGGAACGCCTTGTTCAACGCCTCTCCGGCTTGCTTGGCGATTCAGAGCGCCCTCTGTTCGACATGGAAATGGGAGGAATGACCGGAAAGGCAAAGGACGCTCTGCATGGCCGGCCTAGAGATCCGCATGATAGATCCGTAGCGGAGGTGTTGAGCATTTCGCGACTTTTGCAGCAGTCGGGAAGATTGCATGTTGCGGCACGTTACCTTGGGATGGCCCGTCGAAAGCATCCATCGGATTTGACCTTGTTCCGGGAGCATATCGTGTCTCTCACCAAGAGCGGCCAGATGGATATTGCCAGAAGGGAGTTGGAGAAAGTCGACCAACCTTCTTTTTCCAGAAGTCGGGCGTGGACCATAGCCATGGCCGTATGTTGGTATGAGATGGGTTGTCCTGCTCGAACCATGGAGCTGCTGGAAACCCTTCAAGAGTCGGGAAAATTGAAAAGCCACTTCGAGATGCGACTGCGATCGCTGATCCGTCTTGGACGCCTGGACGCAGCAGTCGATCTGGTGAAGGATAACCAGTCGGGGCAAAGCGCAAACAGCAACCCGCATTTCTTTTCAACTTTGGCCGGCCTGGTTGCAGCAGATTGCCTGCTTTCGAGAAAGCACGAAAAGAATGTTTCATTAACCACGCCCCCCGCGATACTGACCATCGAAAGGTGGTTGTCTTCGACAAGCTCAAGGGTGATCCCTGCCGATAGCGGATCGGTGCGGCATGAGGGCGTCATGCAATATTGGAACAAGGGCACCCCACCGGCATATCTGCGGGAGATCATGCAAACTTGGCAGAAAGCCTTTTGTCAACATTATCAATTGTTCGACCAGAAGGCCGCCTTGAAGTTCCTGACACGGCATTTGGGGAAAGACTGGGCCGATGCATTGAGAAACGCCGCATCACCCGCGGAGGAAAGTGACTATTTTCGCCTTTGCTACCTCATGATCCAAGGTGGAATTTATGCAGATTGCGACGACTGGCTCGTGGGAGATCCATATCCGCTGACTCGCTTGGGGTCAAACCTTGTGGTGTATCAGGAGCCCGGCGGCGTCATGGGGAATAACGTCATTGCGGCACCGCCAGGGCACCCCGCCATTGTTTGGGCAGCAGTTGCAGCAAAAAAATCCCTGGAAGAGCGCCATAATGATAGCACATGGTCAAAAACCGGACCAGGGCTTCTGACGCGGGCCGTGGCCCAGCATATACGCCGCCGACGCCCCGGAACGAACTTGAACCTTGTCGTTGAGCCTCGCTGGAAGCTTGGCACATTCGTTCAATTTCATACTCCTCTGCCTTACAAGAGATCAAAGAGCTACTGGAATAGTGGCGGAGCCCGTCGGAATTTTCCGGTGTTTATGGAACTGGTTGGAAGGTAGCGTTATCAGGCCTATTACTCGCTGGTCGGACGCGATTACGAATGGGATTTTCCGAGCCACTTCGCGATCATTGGACGGGCTCTGGGGTGATTTAAGCCGCTCTCTGGCTCTGCCGGTCGGTTTCGCTCTGCTGTTGACGCAGACCGCGGTGGGCGGCTGTCCGCCATGGGCGGCGCGAGGCCGCTCTGGTGGTTGCAGAAGGCGATCCATCTGCCGGCGCCGGTCTTGGCCTGCGAGCCGGTCTCCCAGGCGTGCGGGCATTCCTTCGGACCGGTGGCAGTCATGCCCTCACTCCCCAACGACGACGCTATTGTCCGGCTGGTCGGTGCGCTGATGCTCGAGACCAACGACGAGTGGGCGGTTGCGCGGCGCTACATGAGCCTTGAAACGCTCGCCCGCGTCACCGACAATCCCAACATCAGGCTGCCAGCCGTGGCATCCTGATCAGCCCCTGACCTTTCCGAGGGTCGGCGCTCTTACACCATCCCGTGGGACACTATCGCACCAGCGGCAGGCATATTTGGGGCGCCGCGTGACCAGCAACCGGAACTGTGCCGGCATTATTATCCAGCCACTCCGACACATCCGCGCCGATCTTCGTCATCTCGCCGGAACCACAGGGGCAAAGCGTGCCGGCAGGCTCGATGACGCGCTCGACCCGGGGCAGATGCCCACGGTTACGCTTGGGCCTGCGCGGCTCCTCACCACGTGCCCTTTGCATCGCCGCTTCGGCCTTTTCCTGGGCCTCCTCGAGCACACCTTGCACAAATTCGGCATCTTCCAGAGGAAGGTTGAACTGCTCGGGCGACAATTTTCCGGAGCGGGGGCCAAACTTTTTGCGCCGCGCCGCGCGCAGGATATCCTGCAGCCGCCGATTGGCCTCTTGCGTTGCTGCCAGCATCGCCTCGACCTCGGCGAGGCGGGCTTTCAGCAGGCATTTTCATGTGCAAGATCCGCGGCATCCATGACAGGAAGTGAAGCACGGAACGCGCCTTTCCCGCAGTAAAAAAGGGGGTTCCGCTCGCTTTTCGACTATCCTGCCGCCAGCGGACACGGCACCCCCTCCGAGTGGACCAGCCGCCCACCGCTCGGGCCCTCGATCACCTCAAGCCGAAAGTTTCAACGCCTGTCGAGCCGTCCAAATGGACGCCCATTTTGCCGTCTCTCTTCAAATCCAGCATCTCCGCTGCGACCATGCGCGCATAATGCAGGCATCAGGCCAGAAATGGCACGACGCGATTGCCGCCGCGCTTACGCTGGTCGATGCAAATCAGGCAGACGACAGATGTCGTCCTGTAGGCCCTGCTCATGGCCGTCTGGCGGCGCAAGCCCAAGAACAAGGTGCTGATCCACTCGGACCAAGGAAGCCAGTTCACCAGCATGGATTGGGCTGCGTTCCTGCGTGCCCACAACCTGGAGCATTCGATGAGCCGCCGTGGCAACTGTCACGACAACGCCGTTGCCGAGAGCTTCTTCAACCTGCTCAAACGGGAACGGATCAGGCGCAAGACCTACCGGACCCGCGAAGAAGCCAGGCCGGACGTGTTCGATTACATCGAGATGTCCTACAACCCGAAGCGCAAGCATGCGCGGAACGGGATGCTGTCGCCCGCCCAGTTCGAACGGCGGCAGATGATGAAACGTGACGGCGTCTGAGAAACTCGGGGCTGTTCAGGTCGGCTCGGCATGTTCCCGACACTGCGGGAATGGATCGGCCAACGGCAGGGGAACAGCCTCAAGGCGCATGACGTGCGCGGCAGGCGCGGTCGCGCAACTGGCCGAACTGGACAGCATCGCGCGCGACCTCGCGCAGCGCAACCGGAACGCGCACTATGCGGAAGGCGGGCCCGACCCGGCCCGCTTCGTGCCGGCCGAGGCCCTGCAGGCAGCCCTGACCGAGCGGAACGCGAAGGCGCAGGCCGATGACGGGTTCGTGCGCGCCTCTTTGCGTGCAAGGCCGAGAACCCCGCAAGGCTGCGGGTCGACCCGGAACGCCGCGCCAAAAAAGAGGCCGTGAATCATGATTGAAGTCGAATTCAACGATTCCCAGATCGCCCCGCGCCTTCAGAATGCTTGAAATGCCCCTCGTTGATGCAGCGCCGGCCATGGGTGAAATCGGCAAGACCCTGCTGCACTCGACGCAGGATCACTTTCAGGCAGGCATGACGTCGGAAGGCCCGTTTGCACCACGCGCTCCTGTCACCCCGGCACGCTACAGGAAGCCGAAGCAGAAACACGGGGCCACCCCCGTTATGGCAGGGTGGCAACATGAACCGGACGATCCACATGTCCGATGATGATGATGGATCGGTTATTATCGGGCTCGGCCGCAATCCGGTCAGCCGTCACGCAGTTCACCGCCAAGAGGTCCGAACGGCCGAAGCTTTGCGGCGATCTCCCGGCCTGGACGCACATCGGCCTTTCCGATGAGGGTCGAGGAAACGTGGTCGAGATCGTCCAAGAGCGGTTGCCCCCCCTCTGATCCCCCGAAAAGCAGGCTCAAACCTTTTGACACCGCAGATCAGAGGCTTTGACACATGACAACGGGGCCGGCCAAACATTCCCTCGGGGCTATTTGCACATGGAAGAAATTCACGGCTTGCTGCCGATCCGGGGCTCGGTCCCGGAAAGGATGCGCGCTATATTGGCGTGGTGGCGGATGAAGATCAGCACCGCCATGAACGCCGCTACCGCCGCCATGCTCGGGCCGTCAAGCCAGAGGGCGAGAAAAGGCGTCAGCGCCGCCGCCACCAGCGCCGAGAGCGAGGAGATCCGGCCCACCGCCGCCGTCAGCAGCCAGATCCCGCAGGCGCTGAGGCCCAGCCGCCAGTCCAGCGCCAGCAGCGTGCCGAGGAAGGTGGCGACACCCTTGCCGCCGCGAAAGCCCAGCCAGACCGGGAACAGGTGGCCCAGGAAGGCCGCCGCCCCCGCGACCAGCGCAGCATCGGGACCGGCGAGCCAGCGCGCCAGCAGCACGGCGATGGCGCCCTTGCCGCTGTCCAGAAGCAGCGTGGCCAGCGCCGCTGGCTTGTTGCCGGTGCGCAGCACATTGGTCGCGCCGATATTGCCCGAGCCGATCCGGCGCAGGTCGCCCAGCCCCAGCGCCCGGGTGATGACGATGCCGAAGGGGATCGAGCCCAGAAGATAGCCGATGACGGCCCAGAGGATCAGGCTCATGCGTCCGCTCCGAAGACGCGGCGGCCGGCGACCCAAGTGCCCAGCACCCGGCCCTCCATCCGCGCGCCGTCGAAGGGAGTGTTCTTCGACTTCGACAGCAGGGTGAAGCGGTCCAGCACGAAGGGCGCGTCCGGGTCGAACAGCAGCAGGTCGGCCGGCGCCCCCGCCGCAAGCCGCCCGCCCGGCAGACCCAGCCGCCGCGCCGGATTGAGCGACATCGCCCGCCACAGCTGCGGCAGGCTCAGCCCGCCCTGGTGGTAAAGCCGCATCGCCGCCGGCAGCAGGGTCTGCAGCCCCACCGCGCCCGGCGCCGCCTCGGCAAAGGGCAGGCGCTTGCTTTCCTCGTCCTGCGGGGTGTGGAAGCTGGCGATCACGTCGATCAGCCCCTCGGCCACCGCCTCGACCATGGCCAGCCGGTCCTCCTCGGAGCGGAGCGGCGGGGTGAAGCGGAAGAAGGTGCGATAGCCGCCCACGTCATATTCGTTGAGCGTCAGGTGGTGGATCGAGATACCGGCACTCACGTCCAGCCCGGCATCGCGCGCCCGCTTCAAGGCCGGCAGGCTGGCCGCGACGGTGATCTGGTCGGCATGGTAGCGGGCGCCGGTCATCGCCACCAGCGCCAGGTCGCGGTCGAGCCCCATCACCTCGGCCATGGGCGAGACCGCGGGCAGGCCGTAGAGCGAGGCGAACTTGCCGCCGGTCGCCGCGGCACCCCTGGACAGGCCCGGCTCCTGCGGATGGCCGACGATCAGCGCGCCCAGGCCGCGGGCATAGGTCATGCAGCGCGACAGGAGCCGGGTGTCCGAAACCACCCGCACCCCGTCGGTGAAGGCCACGGCGCCGGCATCCTGCAGAAAGCCCATCTCGACCATCTCGCGCCCTTCGCGGGCGCGGGTCAGCGCCGCCATGTGGCGGATGTTCACCGGCGCGTCGGCCGCCCGGCGGGTGGCGAATTCCAGCGATTCCGGCGCATCGATCGGCGGCATCGTGTCGGGCCGCGCAATCACCGTGGTCACGCCCCCCGCCGCCGCCGCCAGCCCGGCGCTGCGGAAGCTTTCCTTGTGCCGCTCGCCCGGCTCGCCGATCTTGACGCCCCAGTCGATCAGCCCGGGCGCGAGGCATTTGCCGCCGCAGTCGATCAGCTCGGCGCCTTGCGGGGCGTCGGCACCCATGGCTTCGATCCGGCCGTCGCGGACGGTCAGCGAGCCTTCCTCGACCGATTGCGCCTCGGGGTCGACCAGCCGGGCATTGTGGAAGTGCAGGATCATGCCATCATCTCCGCCGCCTTGGCGCCGCGCTCGGCGCGCAGGTTGCGCGCCAGAAGGTCCATCGCCGCCATGCGCACCGCGACCCCCATTTCCACCTGGTCCTGGATCACCGAACGGTTGATGTCGTCGGCGATGGTGCCGTCGATCTCGACCCCGCGATTCATCGGCCCCGGATGCATGACGATGGCATCGGGCGCCGCCAGCGCCAGCTTCTCGGCGTCCAGCCCCCAGCGGTGGTAATATTCCCGCTCGGACGGGATGAAGCCGCCGTCCATGCGTTCCTTCTGCAGGCGCAGCATCATCACCACATCGGCGCCCTTCAGCCCCTCGCGCATGTCCTCGTAGACCTCGCAGCCCCAGTCGCGGGCGCCCGAGGGCATCAGCGTCGCCGGGCCGACCAGGCGCAGCCGGTTCTCCATCTTGCCCAGCAGGATCAGGTTCGAGCGCGCCACCCGGCTATGGGCGATATCGCCGCAGATCGCCACGGTCAGCCGGTGCAGCCGCCCCTTGGCGCGGCGGATGGTCAAGGCGTCCAGAAGCGCCTGGGTCGGATGCTCGTGCCGGCCGTCGCCCGCGTTCAACACCGCGCAATTCACCTTCTGCGCCAAGAGATCCACGGCGCCCGACTGCGGATGGCGCACCACCAGCAGGTCGGGATGCATGGCGTTCAACGTCAGCGCGGTGTCGATCAGCGTCTCGCCCTTCTTCACCGAACTGGTCTGCATCGCCATGTTCATCACATCGGCGCCCAGCCGCTTGCCGGCCAGCTCAAAGCTCGACTGCGTGCGGGTCGAGGCCTCGAAGAACATGTTGATCTGCGTCATCCCCGCCAAGGCATCGGAATGCTTCACCGTGCGGCGGTTCAGATCAACATAGGTCTCGGCCAGATCGAGAAGCGTGGTGATTTCGGGGGGGGCGAGCGGCTCGATCCCCAGAAGATGGCGGGCACGGAACATGGCTTGATCCCCAAGGTCGCGGTCGCGCCTTCTATGGCAAATGGCGGGGCGGGCGGCAAGCAGCCCCTTGCCTTGGCGCGGATTTTGCCGCATCGCGGAATCATGCGTGAACAGATCGGCCTTGTCAGTTTCGTCTCCTCGGGTCCGGGCGACCCCGAACTCCTGACCCTGCGCGCCGCACGGCTGTTGGCCCAGGCGGATGTGGTGCTTTACGACGACCTCGCCTCGGGCCCGGTGCTGGACCAGGCCGGCCCGCAGGCCGTGCGCATTTCGGTCGGCAAACGCGCCGGCCGGCCCTCGGCCAAACAGGAACATGTCAACGCCCTGCTGATCGAACATGCGCAGGCGGGCAAGCATGTGGTGCGGCTGAAATCCGGCGATTCGGGCATATTCGGCCGGCTGGAAGAGGAACTGGCGGCGCTGCGCAGCCACGGCATCCCGTTCCAGATCGTGCCGGGCGTGCCCTCGGCCATGGCCGCGGCCGCCGTCGCCGGCCTGCCGCTGACCCGACGCCAGACCGCGCGCCGGCTGCAATTCGTCACCGGCGCCGACGTGACCGGCGGCCTGCCCGAGGACCAGAACTGGGCCGCCCTGGCCGATCCGCGCGCCACCACCGTGGTCTTCATGGGCCAGCGCACCTTCCCGCGCATGGCGGCGCTGCTGGTCGAAAACGGCCTGCCCCCCGACACCCCCGCCCTGCTGGCCGAGGCGGTGGGCCATCCGCATCAGCGCCTGATCCGCACCACCGTCGCCGCCCTGGCCAGGCAGCTGGCCAGCGAAGGCCCCAGCCCGCATCCGGCGCTGATCCTCTACGGCCCGCTGGCCGAGGGGAACTGAACCCGGCCGCTTCTTCGTTCTTCAAATACCCAATATTGCACCCGCGCCGCCAAAAGCTATTCTGGCCGCCGAAAGAGGGATCGTCATGCTGGGTTTCGTCACCATCCAGGACCAGACGCCGGGCGCCGGCGACCGGCTGCTGACCGCCACGGCCGAGCGGCTGGCCGCCGCCGGGCTGCGGCTGGCCGGCGCGGTGCAGATCAATACCGAGATCAGCCCCGGCTGCGAATGCGACATGGACCTGCGCATCCTGGGCGACGCCGGCCCGCTGGTGCGCATCACCCAGTCGCTGGGCGCGGGCTCGCAGGCCTGCCGGCTGGATACCGGCGCGCTGGCCCAGGCCGTCGCCCGCACGGAAACGGTGCTGGACCGCGGCGCCGAATTGCTGATCGTCAACAAGTTCGGCAAGCAGGAATGCTTCGGCCGCGGCTTTCGCGACACCATCGCCCGCGCGCTGGCTGCCGGCATCCCGGTGCTGGTGCATGTGCCCGACGAACAACTGCCGGGCTTTCGCGACTTTGCCGGCGACCTGGCCGAAGAGTTGCGGCCGGAACAGATCGACGACTGGTGCCGCGCCCGCCTGGCGGATTCCGCCGCATGACCGTGCAGATCGACGCGCGCGGCCTGTTGTGCCCCCTGCCGGTGCTGCGGCTGCGCAAGCGGCTGATGGCGCTGCCCCGGGGCGCGCGGGTCACGCTGCTGGCCACCGACCCCGCCGCCGTGATCGACGTGCCGCATTTCTGCGCCGAATCCGGCCACCGGCTGATCGGCAGCCGCGAGGTGGCGCCGGGCGAGACCGAATATACCGTCGAGCGCGGCCCCGCCTGCGCGATCGCCGCGGACTGATGCTGGCGATCTTCCTGAAGACCCTGCCGTTCTTTCTCGTTATCGGCACGGGCTGGCTGGCCGGGCGCACGCGCTTCTTCCCGCCCGAGGCGACCGGCTGGCTGACGAAATTCGTCTTCTACTTCGCGCTTTCGGCCATGCTGTTCCGCTTTGCCGCGACGCTGGACGTGGCCAGCCTTTTCGACCCGGCCTTCGTCCTGGCCTATCTGTCGGGGTCTGCCGCGCTTTGGGCGCTGGGATTTGCGGTGGCGCGCTGGCGCCGCCAGCCGCTCGCCGCCGCGGCGATGGAGGCGCATACCGCGATGACCGGCAATACCGGCTTTCTGGGCGTGCCGATGCTGGTCGTGCTGCTGGGCGAGCGTGCCATCGGCCCGGTGCTGATGGTGCTGACCATCGACATGGTGGTGTTCTCGACCCTCATCACCCTGATCGTCACCGCGGCAAGGCAGGGGCGGGTGCGGCTTTCGACGCTGGTGCCCTTGCTGCGCGGCATCGTCTCGAACCCGATGATCGTCTCGATGCTGGCCGGCTTGGCTTGGGCCGGGCTGCAGCTGCCGATGCCGGGACCGCTGGACGAGTTCCTGGCGCTCTTGGGCGCCTCGGCCACGCCGGGGGCACTCTTCGCCATCGGTGCCAGCCTCGCCGGCCGCGCGGCCGAGCGCATGGGCCCGGCACTCTGGCTCAGCTTCGCCAAGCTGGTGCTGCATCCGCTGGCCGTGGGCATCGCCGCGCTGGCGGTCTTCGGGGTCGAGCCCTATGCGGCGGGGGTGATGATCGCCGCCGCCAGCCTGCCGGTCGCCGGCAATGTCTATATCCTTGCGCAATATTTCGGCACCGCCGTGCAGCGCGTCTCGGCGGCCATCCTGATCTCGACCGCGGCCAGCATCGCCACGGTTCCCGTCGTCATTCACTGGATCACGAAAGGCTAGACCATGCGCGACATCTCGGCCCTGACGCTCGACAACCTGCTGTTCCGGATGGACGAAGACGGCATCGCCACCGTCACCCTGAACCGCGCCGCCAAGCGCAACGCGCTGAACGCCGAGACCATCGAGGAACTGGTCGAGGTCTTTTCCGCCCTGCCCGCCTCGGGCGCCCGCGCCGTGGTGCTGCGCGCCGAGGGGCCGCATTTCTGCGCCGGGCTGGACCTGGTCGAGCACGGGCGCGAAGAGCGCAGCCCGGCCGAGTTCATGCGCATCTGCCTGCGCTGGCACGAAGCCTTCAACAAGATCGAATACGGCGGCGTGCCGGTCATCGCGGCGCTGAAGGGCGCGGTCGTGGGCGGCGGGCTGGAGTTGGCCTCCTCGGTCCATATCCGGGTCATGGACGAGACCACCTATTTCGGCCTGCCCGAGGGCCAGCGCGGGCTGTTCACCGGCGGCGGTGCCACCATCCGCGTGCCGCGGCTGATCGGCCAGGCGCGCATGGTGGACATGATGCTGACCGGCCGGCTCTATTCCGGGGACGAGGCAGTGCAGGTCGGGCTGGCGCAATACCGCGTGGCAGACAGCGAGGCCATGGCCTATGATCTTGCCCGTCGCGTGGCGCAGAACACGCCCTTGTCGAATTTCGCCGCCTGCTCGGCGATCTCGCATATGCAGAACATGTCGGGGCTGGACGCCGCCTATGCCGAATCCATGGTCGCCGGCATCGTCAACACCCAGGACGCCGCCAAGGGCCGGCTGGACAGCTTTGCCCAGGGCACGGCGCAAAAGATCAAGCCGGGCGAGGCAGGCTGATCCTGCCGGGTTTCGGCCGCAAGAAACGGATCGCGGCCGCGTGCCAAGGCGGCAACATGCCCTGCGCAACCGGCCCCGGGGGTCGAAGGAGGGAAGATCATGCCGGTACCGACCGCCACCAACCGCCCCATGACGCCGCTGGAATGGGCGATGCTGCTGGCCCTGTCGGCGGTCTGGGGCGGGTCGTTCTTTTTCAACGCCGTGGCGGTGCGGGAACTGCCGGTGTTCACCGTGGTCGTGTCGCGCGTGGCGCTGGCCGCGCTGATCCTTTTGGCCGTCCTGCGGCTGCGGGGCGAGCGGATGCCGCGCGGCCGCGCGGTCTGGGCGGCCTTCCTGGGCATGGGCATGCTGAACAATGCCGTCCCGTTTTCGCTGATCGTCTGGGGACAGCAGCATATCGCCTCGGGCGCGGCTTCGATCCTGAATGCCGCGACGCCGCTTTTCACCGTGATCCTCGCCCATGTCCTGACCAGCGACGAGCGCATGACCGGCGGCAAGCTGGCCGGGGTGCTGATCGGCTTTGCCGGCGTGGCCGTGATGATCGGCGCGGATGCGCTGCGCGACCTGGGCGCGCATGTCGTGGCGCAGCTTGCCTGCCTGGCCGGGGCGCTGTCCTATGGTTTCGCGGGCATCTACGGGCGCCGCTTCCGCGCGATGGGGGTCAGCCCGATGAGCACGGCGACCGGACAGGTGATCGCATCGAGCCTGATCCTGCTGCCGCTTGTCGCGGTCGTCGACCGGCCATGGACGCTGGCGGCGCCAAGCCCGGCGGCCATCTTTGCGCTGATCGGCCTGGCGGCGATTTCGACTGCGCTGGCCTATGTGCTGTATTTCCGCATCCTGGCCACGGCGGGCGCAACCAATCTCGTGCTGGTGACATTCCTGATCCCGGTCAGCGCCATCCTTCTGGGCCTCCTGTTCCTGGGCGAAACCCTTCAACCGCGCCATGGCGCCGGCATGGCGCTGATCGGCCTGGGGCTGGCGGCGATCGACGGGCGGCCCTGGCGGGCCGCGGGGCGGCGCAGCCGGGCCGGCTGAACGATGCCCCGATCACAGCCAGCCCAGGAGGCGCCACCACAACCAATCGAGCGGCATCAGCACCAGGAAGGTCAGCAGCGCCAGCGGCAGGGTGATGCGCAGCACATGGCCCAGCTTTTCGCCCGAAAGCTGCATGGCCAGCACGAAGGGTCCGACCTGATAGGGAAAGATCACCGTGGCAAAGCCGACCACCTGGGTCATCAGCACCGCCTTGAGCGACAGGCCCGTGGCGGCGGCCAGGTCCGGCGCCATGGGCGTCAGCACGGTGGGCACGCCGGGATTGGTCGTGACCAGCCCCATCAGCCCCGACATCGAGGTCAGCGACAGGAAATTGGCGAAGCGCGCGCCCTGCCGCAGCGGCAGCCAGTCCTGCAAGACCCCGCCCAGCACGCTGCCCAGCCCCGAGGCATTGACCACCGCCCCCAGCGCCAGCGCGCCGGCGACGAACAGCACCATGCCGAAATCCACCGAGGCGTTGAACTGCTTGGGCGGCACCGCGCCCAGCCCCGGCATCAGCAGCAGAACCGCCGTGGCGATCCCGATCCAGGCCGGGCCGATGCCGTGCAGGCGGTCGGTCATCCACAGGGCCAGCGTGGCGGCAAGGATCAGCGCCACCCGCCGCTCCTGCGGCGATAGCGGAGTCCGGGCGGCGGTTTCGGTGCAGCCGGGCTCGATCCGGTCGGGGAACAGCGCGACGACCAGCGCCACGGTCAGCGCCGATTTCAGGATCCCCAGCACCGGGTAATGCAGCAGCAGATAGGACATGTAGCCGAAGGTGACGCCGTGCTGACCCTCGGCCGCACCGGCCAGGATCATGTTGGGGATGTTCGAGGGCAGGATGGCAAAGCTCGGCATGTTGCAGGCCATGGTCAGCGCCACCGCCAGGCCGATGCGCCCGTTCGAACCCTTGTGCAGCCCCAGCCGCTCGGCCAGCGCCATGCCGACCGGCACCAGCACCACCGCCCGGCCGACCGACGAGGGCATGACGAAACCCAGCGCCATCGCCGCCAGCGTCATCACCAGGACCAGCCGCAGGTAGCTGCCGCCCGCCAGCGGCGCCAGCACCCCGGCGATCCGCCCGCCCAGCCCCGAGCCGGTGATCGCCGCCCCGATGACGAAGCCCGACACGATCAGCCAGACCGCGGCCGAGCCGAAGCCGGCAAAGACCAGCTCGGGCGGCGCAAGGCCGGGGATCAGCACCGCGGCGAAGAAGATCAGCGAGGTCAGGAAGGGCGGGACCAGCCCGGTGCTCCACAAGGCCAGCGTGACCAGCACAACCGCGGCATTGCGGCCCAGCGGCTGCGGCACCGGCCCGACGGCCAGCAGGACGGCCAGGACCAGGCCGGCAAGAAAGACGAGGGGACGGACGGAAAGCTTCATGGCGGCGCCTGCACAGGAGAACGGCGCAAGCTAGACAGAAGCCGGCCCCCTGCGTAAGTTCGCCATCATGACAAAAGATGTCGATGATCCGCCAAGCCTGCGCTTCGATCCCAGCGGCACCGCCTTTGTCCTCGATCCGGCGCGGCCGGTGCTGGCGCATGGGCGCGACCTGGCGGCGGGCGCGCATGTCGCCCCCCATGCCCATCCGCGCGGCCAGCTTCTGTGGGCGGCCGAGGGGCTGTTGCGGCTGGGCGCCGAGGACGGGGTCTGGCTGGTGCCGCCCGGCTTCGGCATCTGGATCCCCGGCGGCACGCGGCACGAGATGCGGGTGGTCTCGCGTCCCGGCACCGGGGCGCGGACGCGCAATCTTTACGTCGATCCCTCCTGCCCGGTGCGGCCCGCGGGGCGGGGATGCGAGGTGCTGCCGATCTCGGCCCTGCTGCGCGAGGTGGTCCTGCGCATGGCGGCCGAACGGGACGCCGGCCGCCTGGCCCGGCTAGGCGCGGTGGCGCTGGACGAGATCGCGGCGGCGCAGCCCGCGCCCCTCGACCTGCCCGGCGGGCAGGATCCGCGGCTGCGGCGGCTGACGGCGCATCTGGGCCGCCATCCCTCGGACCCGCGGCCGCTGCCGCTGCTGGCGGCCGAGGCCGGGGCCAGCCCCCGCACGCTCGAGCGGCTATTCCGGGCTGAGACGGGCCTGTCCTTTCGCGACTGGCGCAGCCGGGTGCGGCTGCTGGCCGCCATCGCGCGCCTTGAGCGGGGCGAAAGCAGCACCACCATCGCGCATTCGCTGGGCTATCGCAGCGCCAGCGCCTTCGTCGCGGCCTTTCGCAGCCATTTCGGCGCGCCGCCGCAAAGCTATCTGCGCAACCGCGCCAGCCGTCCGCCGGAGAGCCGGCAGCCCTGACGGGCCGCCGCCTAGTCCACCGGGCGGATCAGTTTTCTTTCCAGCACGCGCAACACGGTGGGCAGGTCGTGGCCGCGCTTGAGAATGCGCCCGTCCATGCCGATCACCGCGTATTGGCCCTGCGCATTGCGCAGCCTGGGACGCTTTTCGATGCGATAAAGCGGATGTTCGGCCGCGCGGCGAAAGATCGAGAAGACCGCCATGTCGCGCAGGAAGGACATGGCATAGTCGCGCCACTCGCCCGCCGCGACCATGCGGCCATAGAGGGACAGGATGACACCCAGTTCGGCCCGGTCGAAGGCCACGCGATCATGTTCGGACGGGAAACCGAAGGGCGCATTCATCATGAAGGAATGGTGACACCGCCCCGGCGCGCAGGCAACGAAAAAGGGCGGCCCCGCGCCGGGCCCCGCGCGATTCTGGCCTAAAGACCCGCCCGCCGGCGCCCGGCCATGCGCGCCAGCGTGCCGTCGCGCCACATGCCCTCGTGCACGCCGACCATGACGACATGGCCCGCGATCAGCGCCAGAAGCAGCCAGGCCAGTTCGCCATGCAGCGCCTCGCCCGCGCTGACCATCCAGACGATCGGCGGCTGCTGGGCCGGGAAGATCTCGAATCCGAAGGGGGCAAAGGCACGCTCGCCGCCATAGGCGCGCAGCAGGGCCGCGACCGGCATCACGACCATGACCAGGTACAGCGCCAGATGGCCCAGCCGCGCCGCCAGCCCCTGGAAGCCGGGCCCGTGATCCGGCCGACGGCCGTGGTTCGCCAGCGCCCAGCCCACCCGCAGGACGATCAACAGGAACAGCACCGTCCCCACCGGCTGATGCGAGCCGACGAAAAAGGACACCAGCGGCGTGCGCCCCAGCACCGCCCGCAGCCCCATGCCCAAGAACTGCCACAGCATCAGCGCGGCGATGCTCCAATGCAGCAGGCGCGTCACCTGCCCGTAAACCCGTTCGGTATCGCGCCAGGGCAGGGATCTGGAGGGCATGGTTCCGCGCACAAAGTTGACTAAATTCCTTAGCGACATTATGGCCATGGCCGCAGACGGGCAAGGCCCGCAATCCGGTGCCTGGGGTAACATGGTTGTCAGCGCGATCCTTTCCTTACGATTTCTCCCTTCCCGGCCGCGGCGGACCTGACATGGATACGCGTCACGACATCCCGGCCGAGACCGGCTGTCCCCTGACCGAGGCGCAGGAGGGGCTGTGGTATGTCCAGGCGCTTGACCCGCAGAACCCGATCCTGAACACCGGGCAATATCTGGAACTGACCGGCCCGCTGGACCCCGACGCGCTGGCCCAGGCCGTGCAGCGCACCATCGCCGAGACCCCGGCCCTGGCGCTGCGCTTCGCAGCCGGGCCCCAGGGGCCGCGGCAATGGGTCGGCCTGCCGCCGATGCTGGGCTTTGCCGATCTCTCGGCCCAGCCCGATGCCGAGGCGCAGGCCCTGGCACAGATGCGTGCCGACAGCCGGCGCCCGCTGGACCTTGGCTGCGAGCCGGCAGGGGCGCTGACCCTGTTCGCCCTGGGCCCCGAACGGCACCTGCTATACGAACGCATACACCACCTGGCCATCGACGGCTATGGCATGGTGCTGGTGACGAACCGCATCGCCGCGCATTACGCCGCGCTGGTGGCCGGGGCGCCCGTGCCCGAGCCCTTTGGCCCGCTGTCGCTGGCGGCCGAGGAGGACGCGGCCTGGCGCGCCTCGCCCCGCCGGCAGGCCGACCGCGACTGGTGGCATGCCGAACTGGCCGGCTTGCCCGAGGTCGCCGGACTGGCGCCGGGCCGCGCGGTCAGCGGGCCCGATTTCCTGCGCGACACCCGCATGCTGCCCCAGGCCCTGCTGGATCGGCTGGCGGGCTATGCCGCCCGGCACCGGCTGGGCTGGCCCGATGTGCTGAATGCGCTGACCGGCGCCTATCTGGCGCGCTGGACCGGGGGCGAGGCGGTGATCGGCCTGCCCTTCATGGCGCGGATGGGCCGCAAGATCGCGCAGGTGCCCTGCATGGCGATGAACGTGCTGCCGCACCGGCTGCGGCTGGACGAGGACGCGCCCCTGCCCGAATGGCTGGCCGCGCAGTCGAAACGCATGGCGCAGGGCCGCCGCCGCGGCCTTTACCGCAGCGAGCTTCTGCGCCGCGAGCTGGGACTGGTCGGCGGCACCAGGCGGCTTTATGGGCCGCTGGTGAACGTGCAGCCCTTTGACAAGCCGCCGGAATTTCCGGGGCTCGACTGCCGGCTGCATATCCTCGGCGCCGGCGCGGTCGACGACCTGACGCTGACCTTCCGCGGCGATCCGGCCGCGGGCATGATCTTCGAGGTGGACGCGAATCCCGCTCTCTATACGCCCGAGGAGGTGCGCGGCCATGGCGACCGGCTGGTCGCGTTTCTGGAGGCCGCGCTGGCCGCCGAAACCCTGGCCGAGGTGCCGACCGCAAGCCCGGCCGAGATCGCCGCGGCAAAGGCGCGGGCCGAGGCGACCCGCCATCCCCTGCCCGACACCACGCTCACCGCGCTGATCGCGGCGCAGCTTGCCGCCACGCCCGCGGCGCCGGCCGTCAGCTTTGGCGCCGAGAGCCTGAGCTTTGCCGATCTCGACCGCCGCAGCGCCGCCCTGGCCGCGCGGCTGCAAGACCTTGGCGCCGGCCCCGACCGCATCGTCGCCGTGGCGCTGGAGCGATCACTGGAACTGCCCCTCGCGCTGCTGGCGATCCTGCGCGCCGGCGCGGCCTATCTGCCCCTGGACCCTGCCCATCCGCCCGAGCGCATCGCCCGCATCCTGGCGCAGGCCCGGCCGGTGGCGGTGCTGGCCACGGCCGACCTTGCCGGGCTGTTCCCGGCCGGCACCGAGCTGCTGCTGCCCACCGACTGGCCCGCCGAGGGTCGGCCCACGGGGACGCCGCAGCCGGGCGACCTGGCCTATGTGATTTTCACCTCGGGCTCGACCGGCGAGCCCAAGGGCGTGGCCGTCGAGCATCGCGCCATCGTCAACCGGCTTTTGTGGATGCAGGCACATTACGGCATCGCTTCGGACGACCGCATCCTGCAAAAGACCCCGGCGACCTTCGATGTCTCGGTCTGGGAGTTCTTCCTGCCGATGATGGCCGGGGCCGAACTGGTCATGGCGCCGCCCGGCGCGCATCGCGATCCCGCCGCCATCGCCCGGCTGATCCGGGACCGCGCCATCACCACCTGTCATTTCGTGCCGTCGATGCTATCGGCCTTCCTGGCCTCGCCCGCCTCGCAGGGGCTGGCGATGCGCCGGGTGTTCTGCTCGGGCGAGGAGCTGACGGCGGATCAGCGCGACCGCTTCCACGCCCGCATCCGGGCCGAGCTGCACAACCTCTATGGCCCGACCGAGGCGGCGGTGGACGTGAGCTATTGGCCCGCCGGGCCCGAGGATCGCGCCAACCCCATCCCCATCGGCTGGCCGGTCTGGAACACGGCGCTGGAGGTGCTGGACGACCGCATGCGCCCGGTGCCGCCGGGCCTGGCCGGGCACCTGTATCTGGGCGGCGTGCAGCTGGCGCGCGGTTATCTGGGCCGGGCGGACCTGACGGCGGAACGCTTCATCGACGCGCCCCAGGGCCGGCTTTACGCGACCGGCGACCTGGCGCGGCTGCGGCTGGACGGGGCGGTGGTCTATCTTGGCCGCTCGGACCATCAGGTCAAGATCCGCGGGCTGCGGGTCGAGCTGGGCGAGATCGAGGCGGCGATCATGGCCACCGGCCTTGCCCGCGAATGCGTGGTGATCGCGCGCGAGGACCATGCCGGAGAAAAGCGCCTCGTCGCCTATCTGGTGCCGGCGGCGGACTGGCGACCGGGGCTGCTGGCCGAGCGGCTGGCGGCTGGCCTGCCCGCCTATATGCTGCCCGCGGCCGAAGTGGCGCTAGAGTCGCTGCCGGTCACGTCGAACGGCAAGCTGGACCGCAAGGCGCTGCCGGCGCCGGCATTCGCCGCCTCGGGCCGGGCGGCCGAAAGCGCGACCGAGCGCCTGCTGGCGCGGCTTTACGCCGAGATCCTGCACCTGGACGCCCCCGCCCCGGCCGAGGCGGATTTCTTCGCGCTGGGGGGAGATTCGCTGTCCGCCGTACGGCTGGCGCAGGCGCTGGAGGCCGAGACGGGCCGCGATCCCGGCCTGGGCACCATCTTCGAGCAGCCGGTGCTTGCCGCGCTGGCCGCGGCGCTGGACGCGCAGGCACCCCGCGACGACGGGCTGGGCCCCTTGATCCTGCTGGCCGAGGGCGATGCCCAGGCCGCGCCGCTGTTCCTGATTCACCCGGCCGGCGGGCTTGCCTGGGGTTATCGCGGCCTGGCACGGCGCATCGCGCCCAGCCGGCGGGTCTGGGGGCTGCAACATCCCGGCCTGGACCCGGCGGTGCCGATGCCGGAAAGCCTGGCCGCGCTGGCGCAGGACTATGCGCAGCGCATCGCCGCGCTGGCGCCGCGGGGCCAGGTGCATCTGGCCGGCTGGTCGGTCGGCGGCATCCTGGCGCAGGAAATCGCCGCGATCCTGGCGGAAGCCGGCCGCGAGTCCGGCCTGGTCGCCATGCTGGACAGCTATCCCTGCGACGCCTGGCGCGACGAGCCCGAGCCGGACCCGGTCGCCGCCCTGCGCGCGCTGCTGGCCATTGCCGGCTACGACCCCGAGGCGCATCGCGAGCTGGACACACGCGAGGCGGTGGTGGCCTTCCTGCGCCGCGGCGACAGCGCGCTGGGGGCGCTGCCGGCGCAGGTACTGGACGGGGTGGTGCGCACGGTGACCGGCACCAACCGGCTGATCCGCGGCCATCACCATCGCCGCCTTGCCGGCACGATCACGCATTTCCGCGCCGCCCGCGACCACAAGGACCGCACGCTGACGCCCGAAATGTGGGCGCTCTATGCCGAGGGGCTGGAGGTCATCGACTTGCCCTTCCTGCATGCCGAGATGACCTCGGCCGAGGCCACGGCCCTGATCGCGCCGGAGCTGGTCAAAAGGCTGGCCGAGGGCTGACCGGCCGGCGCCGTCCCGGCCCTGCCCCCGACCGGCGCGCGGGCCGGCGGCGGCTGCGGGCGGGCCAAGGCCAATGCGACGAGGCCGCAGACTAGCCCGCCGATCAGCCCGCCCAGGCCCAGCAGGACGTCATCCGCATCCGGTCCCGGCACGGCCATGGCCGGAGGCGAAGGCGGGACGAGGCCCGGCACCCCCGGCTGCACCTGCGCGACGCCCAGCCCGCACAGCACCAGGCCCAGCAGGACAAGCGCATATCTGGCGAACACCATCCCCGTCTCCGTTCTTGCCTGCGGCCACAGCAGCACAAGAAGATTGAGATCCGGTTAATCCGCCGTTGCAAAGGGCAGGACCAGCGGGAACGAGCCCGCCAGGGTCTGGATATGGATCAGCCCCGGCAGCACATGCAGCTGCGCGCGATGGCCCGGATGGCGGGCCAGATCGGCGACGAATTGCATCGTGGCGGGCGCCGGTCCGTCCGGCGGCGGGCCGTCGCTGCCCGAGCGCTTCTCGCGGTCGCCCAAGGCCACCAGCAGCGGCAGCGAGGCGGGCGCGGCCTCTTGCGCCACGCGGCGGATCAGCGCCTCGTCCCACCAGATCGAGGGGCTGATCGCGGCATGGCGGGCAAAGCCCTGCGGCCGCGCCAGCAGCGCGTAAAGCGTGAACAGCCCGCCGAAACTGTGCCCCCAGAGCGTGCGGCGGGCCGGATCGACGGGCAGGCCGGCCTCGGCCGCCTGCCGCAGCGGGCCGGTCAGCCGGTCGTGAAAGATCGCCGCGCCGCCGGCCATGCGGCCTTCGTGGACATGGTCGGGGCGCAACCCGTCGCCCGGCCCGTCCGGCGCGGTGAAGTCCAGCGTCCGCAATTCGCGGGCGAATTGGCGGTCGGTGTCATAGCCGATGCCGACAATCATCAGGCCGGGGGCCAGCGCCAGATGCTCGGGCGTCAGGAAGTCGAAGGCGGCATTGCCGTCCAGCATGTAAAGCACCGGCCAGCCCCTGGCCGGCGCCGGCGCCCTGGGCACCGCCAGGAACAGCCGGTAGCTGGACCCGACCGCCACCACCTTCTGCGACAGCGCATGGGTCGGCGCCCCGGTCTGAAAGATGCGCAGTTCGGCCTGTTTCCTGGCGTGATCCGGCCCGACCTGTCCAAGCTGCGACATGATGCGACAATTCCCCCTGTTCACAAAGCCCTGCATCCTTGCCGGCGTTAGTTGACAAGGACGGTCAGGAATATAGGTTGCCCGCTGACCGAAGCCAGCCCTGATCGGGGTCAGCCAAAGCGAGTCCTGGTCTGTTTTCAAGGAGTTTCTCATGGCATATCCATCGCGCCCCGCACTTCGCGCCCTGCTGGGGGCCTCGGCGCTTGCGCTTTCGGTGATCGCGGGCCCCGTCCTGGCCGAAACCGTCTTTACCAAGCCGCTGGTCGAGTTCGCCGGCCGGGTCAGCGCCGGCGGCGTCGATCGCGCCCCGGTCCACAAGGGCGGCAAGGCGGTGATCGAGGGCCAGAACCTGATCCCCGGCCAGACCGTCACGCTGATGCGCGGCACCACCACGCTGAACGCCGAGCCGATCACCGTCGATGCCGAGGGCGGGTTCAGCTTTGCGCTGGATGTCGACGCCGAGGCCGAGACCGGCTTGCAGCCCATCGTGGTCGTCACCGAGAACCCGGCCTCGGCCGAGGTGGTCGAGCTGAAGGTCTCGCCCGAGGTGGCGGTCGCGGGGACCGAGAAACTCGCCGTCGCCAGCGAGCCGGTGGTGCGCGGTCTTTACCAGGTGAAGTTCAGCGAGGCTGCGAATGCCGCATTCGTGACCAGCGCGGTCGGCCGGCCGCCAGTCAAGGAATCGAAGCTGGTCAAGATCAATGCCGAGACGCTGAAGATCGAGGCCGAGGCGACCCCCGGCGCCGCGCCCGCCCGTCCCGATGGCAGCGACGGCGGCGTCTTCGCGGTCTATGGCATCGATGTCGACGAGGCGAACGGCCATGTCTGGGTGACCAATACCCGCCAGGACACGGCGGCGGTCTACAAGCAGTCCGACCTGTCTCTGGTCAAGCAGTTCGAGCCGGGCGCCGTGCCCCATGCCCGCGACGTGGTGGTGGACGAGGCCAACGGCCGCGCCTATGCCAGCGCCACCGGCACGCCCGAGATCAAGGTCTTCGACACCAAGACGCTGGAACCGCTGGAGCCGATCACCATCCAGTCGCAGATCCGCGGCGAGGAGTTCTCGACCATGGCGCTGGACATCGACGAGGCGGGCGGCAAGCTGGTGACCGTCAGCCTGTCCACGCCGGAGGCGGCGGTGGTCGACCTGGCCTCGGGCGAGGTCAAGGTGATCCCGCTGCCCGGCACCAAGGCCGCCTCGGGCGTGGCCTACGACCCGCAGGAAGGGCTGATCTTCGTCGCCTCGCAGGCCACCGACAACCTGCTGATCGTCAAGGCCGAGACCGGCGAAGTCCTGCATGACGTGGCCGTGGGCGCCGGTCCGCTGAACGTGGCCTTCGAGCCGGTCGGCCGCCTGGCCTATGTCGCCAATCGCGGCGCCGGCACCATCGCCGTGGTCAGCCCCGAGGGCGAGATCGTCGCCAATCTCGACGCCGGCAGCTATCCGAACCAGCTGCGCGCCGACGGCAAGGGCAATGTCTGGGCGGTCAACAAGTCGCGGGGCGAGGACGACGAGGCGGGCGACCGCATCTGGCGCATCACCCCCGCCACGGAGTAAGAGGGCCTCGACCCTGCCGGGGCGTTCGCGCCCCGGCGCATGAGCCAACGGACCCGCCATGACCCTGACCCGCCCGCTGCTTGCCGCCTTTACCCTGATCGCCTCGCTTGGCGTTGCCGCAGCGGATGTGGTGGCCACCGACATCCTGGGGCGCGAGGTGCATCTGCCCGAGCCCGCCCGCCATATCGTGCTGGGCGAGGGGCGGCACCTGTCGGTGCTGGGCCTGATGCACGACGATCCGGTGGCGCTGGTTTCCGGCTGGCGGCTGGACAAGGCGCTGGACGAGCCGACCATGCAGGCTTACCGCGAGAAATTCCCCGACATCGACCAGATCCGCCCGGTCGGCTCGGGCAATCGCGACATCTCGGCCGAGGCGATCATCGCGCTGCATCCCGACCTGGTGGTGCTGACGCTGATCGACCAGAACGATCCCGGCATGGAGGTCGCCCGCCAGCAGATCGAGGCGGCGGGCATTCCGGTCGCCTATGTCGATTTCTTCTCGCACCCGCAGGAGAACTCGATCCCCAGCCTGCGCATCCTGGGCAAGCTGACCGGCGCCGAGGATCGAGCCGAGGAATTCGCCAGCTTCTACGACAGCCGGCTGGCCCGCATCCGCGACCGGCTGGCCGAGCCCGGCATCGCCCGGCCGCGCGTGTTCTTTCACGTCCATGCGGCGCCGCAGAACTGCTGCTCGACCGTCGGCAGCGGGGTGTTTCACGACTTCATCACCACGGCCGGCGGGCAGAATATCGGCCATGACACCGTCAAGGGCGTGCTGGGCAATGTCAGCCTGGAATACCTGATCGGCGCCGACCCGGATGTCTATATCGCCACCGGCGGTACGCATATGGCGGCGCGGGGCGGGCTGGTTCTGGGCTCGGGCGTGGATGCCGAAACCGCGCAGGCCAGCTTTCAGCGGCTGATCGCGGCATCAGGCTTTGCCTCGCTGCGCGCGGTGGAGCAGGGGCGCACGGCCGGCGTCTGGCACCTGTTCAACGATTCGCCCGTGCATATCGCGCTGATCGAATACCTGGCCAAGACCTTTCATCCCGAGCTGTTCCAGGACGTCGATCCCGCCGCCACGCTGGCCGAGATCAACGCCCGCTTCTCACCCGTCATCGTGCCGGGGACTTGGTGGGTGACGCCGGAACAATGAGCGACGCGACGCTGCAACGCTATCACCGGCAAGGCCGGCGCAACACCCTTCTGGTGGCGGCGCTGGGCCTTGCTGCGCTGGCGGCGCTGCTGCTGGACCTTGTAACCGGCCCCGCCGGCCTGCCGCTGGCCGAGACGCTGCGGGCGCTGGCCGGCGGCGAGGTGGCCCGCGGCACCCAGGTCATCGTCTGGGACGTGCGCCTGCCCGTGGCCTGCATGGCGCTGCTGGTCGGCGCGGCGCTGGCGCTGGCCGGGGCCGAGATGCAGACCGTGCTGGAGAACCCCTTGGCCGAGCCCTTCACGCTGGGCGTGTCGTCCTCGGCCGCGCTTGGCGCCGCGGTGGCGATCGTGCTGGGCCTGACCCTGCCCGGCCTGCCGGCGGTCTGGAGCGTCTCGGGCAACGCCTTCCTGTTCGCGCTGGGTGCGCTGGGGCTCTTGCAACTTCTGGGCCGCATCCGCGGCGGCGGCCCCGAGGTGCTGATCCTGTTCGGCGTGGCGCTGAACTTCACCGCCGCCGCGCTGCTGTCCTTGCTGCAATTCGTCGCCTCGGCCGATGCGCTGCAACAGCTGGTGTTCTGGACCATGGGCAGCCTGGCCTCGGCGCAATGGCCCGGCGTAGTGATGATCGGCCTGGTGCTGCTGGTCTCGGTGCCGTTTTCGTTCCGCGCGGCCTGGAAGCTGACCGCGCTGCGGCTGGGCGAGGACCAGGCGAAAAGCTTCGGCGTCGACGTGGCCGGGCTCAGGCGCTGGACGCTTTTGCGGGTCAGCCTGCTGGCCGCCGCGGCCGTGTCCATGGTCGGCGTGATCGGCTTTGTCGGCCTGGCCGGGCCGCATATCGCCCGCATGCTGGTCGGAGAGAACCACCGCGTCTTCCTGCCCGCCAGCATCCTGACCGGGGCGCTGGTCATGTCGCTGGCCTCGACACTTTCCAAAACATTGGTGCCGGGGGTGCTGCTGCCGGTCGGCCTCGTCACCTCGCTGATCGGGCTGCCGATCTTTTTCGCGCTGATCCTGCGCGGCAGGCGGCGCTGATGCAGGGGCTGCTGGCACAGGGCATCTCGGTGCGCTACGGCGCGCGCAGCGTGCTGACAGGCCTGGACCTGCCCTTGCTGCGGCCGGGCGAGGTCACGGTGCTGGCCGGGCCGAACGCCGCCGGGAAATCCACGCTGCTGCGCGCCATCGCCCAGTTGCAGCCGCATGGCGGGCAGGTGCTGCTGGATGGGCACGACCTGGCCCATGTGCCGATGCGCGACCGCGCCCGGCTGATCGGCTTCATGCCGCAAAGCCTGCCGTCAGGCTCGTCCCTGGTGGCGCTGGAAAGCGTGATCGCGGCGCTGCGCGCGGGCGAGACCCTGGGCGCGCGCCAGGCCGATGCCGCCGCCATGGCGGTGCTGGACAAGCTGGGGATCGGTTCGCTGGCGCTGGAACCGCTGTCGGCCTTGTCGGGCGGACAGCGGCAAATGGTCAGCCTGGCGCAGGCCATCGTGCGCGACCCGCGCCTGTTGCTGCTGGACGAGCCGACCAGCGCGCTGGATCTGGCGCGGCAGGTGCGGCTGCTTTCCGAACTGCGGCGCCTGGCGGGCGAGGGGCGCATCGTCGTCGCCGTGCTGCACGACCTGGCGCTGGCGGCGCAATGGGCCGACCGCATCGTGCTGATCCACGGCGGCCACACCCATGCCGAAGGCAGACCGGAACAGGTGCTGACCCCGCAGCTTCTGGCCCAGGTCTATGGCGTCGAGGCGCGGGTCGAGCGTTGCTCGCGCGGGCGCATCATGGTGCTGATCGACGGCGAACACGCGCCGGGCTGACCATCTCCCGGTGCAAGGCGCTTGCCGCAGAAAGCGCCGCGGCCTTCAATTCGCCCGTTGCCGCGAGCGAAAGGGCAAGGGCGCGACGGGAATGCCGTCCTCCAGCAGCTTGCGGGCCTCTTCCAGCCTCGCCTCGCCATGGATCGCGCGCTCGGGCGCCAGGCCCTCGTGCATGGCGCGCGCCTCGGCGGCAAAGGACATGCCGACGTAATCCGAGTTTTCCTCGACATGGCGGCGCAGCCTTTCCAGCGCCGCCTCATGGTCGTTGCGGGGGCTGTGCAGATCGGGGGCCTCGTCGCGGCTCTGCGCCACGCGCGGCGCCATCAGCGCCTTGTCCACCTGGGCCGAGCCGCAATGCGTGCACGTGACCTGCCCCGCCGCGCGCAGGCTTTCGAACCCGTCCGAGGACCGGAACCAGCCATCGAAGTCATGGCCTTTTTCACAACGCAGGGCATAGCGGATCATCTCGGCTCCTTTCCCTTTAAATATCGGGCCGCGCAGGGGCTTATGCAAGCCCGCGCCGGGCCAGGGCCGCGATCCGTCCGATCAACGTGGCGGGATTGCCAGCCCGCGCCAGAAGCAGCGCCCGCGCCGCCGCGCCCATGCGGCGCTGCCCCCCGGCATCCCGCGCCAGGGCGGCCAGCGCCTGCGGCAGGCCCGCCGCATCGCAGCCCTGCGCCGCGCCGGCCGCGGCCAGATCGGCATAGTCGCCGGCATGGTTGGCGACATGCGGCCCGTGCAGGACGGCGCAGCGCCAGGCGGCGGGCTCCCATGGCGTATGGCCGCCGTGATCGGCAAAGGAACCGCCGGTGATGCAGATGCCGGCGGCGTGATACCATTGCGCCATCTCGCCCAGCGTATCGGCCAGCAGCACCGGCGCGCCAGGCCCGCCGCCCCGGCTGCGACGCGCATATTCCAGCCCCCGCGCGGCGATCAGCGCCGCCACGGCATCGCCGCGCTCGGGATGGCGCGGCGCCAGGATCAGCCGCAGGCCCGGCACCGCCTCGCGCGCCGCCGCCCAGGCATCCAGCATCAGCGCATCCTCGCCCTCATGGGTCGAGGCCGCCAGCACGGTGCGCGCGCGCTCCGGCCCGTCCTCGCCCGGCTCGACCCGGGCAGGGGCCAGCAGCTTCAGGTTCAGCCGCGGCGTCAGCGCGCCCGCCCGCAGCCCCAGCGCCAGCAGCCGCGCCTCGCTGCCTGGATCCTGCGCCGACAGCGCGTCGATGCGGGCCAGCATCGGCCCGATCAGCCCCGGCAGCCGGCGCCAGCGCGCCGCCGAGCGTGCCGAGATGCGCGCGCCCACCACGACCTGCGCCACGCCCCGCGCCGCCGCCATGGCCGAGCGGTTGGGCCAAAGCTCGTTCTCGACCGTGACCAGCACGGCGGGCCGAACCCGGTCCAGAAAGCGGCCCACCGCCTGCGGCACGTCCAGCGGCGCCAGCGCGCAAGGATGGCCCAGCCGCCGGGCCAGGTCGCGCCCGGTCAGGCTGTTGGTCGTCACCACCAGGGGAAAGTCCGGCGCCAGCGCCTCGGCCAGCACGCGGGCCGAGTTCAGCTCGCCCACGCTGGCCGCATGCAGCCAGATCCCGCCCGGCGCGACCGCGGGGCCGGACAGCGCCAGCCGTTCGCGCCAATCCGCCCCGGCCAGCGGCGCGGCCAGGCCCAGCGCCCCGCCGGCCAGCGCCGTGGCGCCGCGCCAGATCAACGCAGCGCGGCCTCGGCAGCCTCGCGGATGGCGCGGATGTTCTCGCCGTAAGGGGCACTGTTCGACACCGAGCCGCCGCGGAACACGGCCGAGCCGGCGACCAGAACATCCGCCCCCGCCGCCGCGACCAGCGGCGCGGTGGTGGGATCGACCCCGCCGTCGATCTCGATATGCACCGGCCGGTCGCCGATCATGGCGCGCAATTCGCGCACCTTCTCGACCTGGCTGTGGATGAACTTCTGCCCGCCGAAGCCGGGGTTCACCGTCATCACGCAGATCAGGTCGACATCGTCCAGCAGCGGCCGCGCGGCTTCCGCCGGGGTGCCGGGGTTCAGCGCCAGCCCGGCCCTGGCGCCGGTGCCGCGAATGGCCTGAAGCGTGCGGTGGACATGCGCCCCGGCCTCGACATGGGCGGTGATGATGTCGCTGCCCGCCTCGGCGAAGGCCTCGATATAGGGATCCACCGGGGCGATCATCAGGTGCACGTCCATCACGCCGCGGATATGCGGCCGGATCGCCTTGCACATCGCGGGACCGAAGGTCAGGTTCGGCACGAAATGCCCGTCCATCACATCGACATGGACCCAGTCGGCGCCCTGGTCCTCGACCGCGCGGCATTCCTGGCCGAAATTGGCGAAATCCGCGGAAAGGATGGAAGGCGCGATCTTGATGCGGCGGTCGAACGTCATGTCTGGCTCCCTGCAATGCCCCTGGTCCCGGTTATCGTCCCGGCCGGGCGGCCGTCAACAGGCCTGAAGGTCGCATTTCACCGTTTCCCAAATACCCCGCGGGGGTCCGGGGGCGCGAAGCCCCCGGCTTCCCCCCTTGGGCTTTCCGCCGCAGGGCCTATATTGGGGCCAAGGCGCCAGGCCGCAGCCGGCCCCCGCGCATCCCTATTCCGAAGGACTTCCAATGACCGAAACGAAGGAAATTTCCTGGGACGACTGCATGCTGCCCTTCCAGCTGGAACGCTCGGACATGCGCGGCCGCGTCGCGCGTCTCGGGCCCCTGCTCGAACACATCCTGTCGCGCCACGACTACCCGGTCCCGGTCAGCGCCATGGTGGCGGAACTGACCACGCTCGCCGCGCTGATCGGCCAGACCATCAAGCTGCGCTGGAAGCTCTCGCTCCAGGTGCGCGGCAACGGCGCCATCCGCACCATCGCCACCGACTATTACGCCCCCGAGACCGAGGGCGGCCCCGCCCGCATGCGTGCCTGGGCCAGTTTCGACGCCGAGCGGTTGCAAGACGGTCTGCCCGGCTTCGACCAGCTCGGCCAGGGCTATTTCGCGGTGCTGATCGACCAGGGCGAGGGCACGACCCCCTACCAGGGCCTGACGCCGCTGGCCGGCGGTTCGCTTGCCACCTGCGCGCAGACCTATTTCGAACAGTCCGAACAGCTGCCGACCCGGTTCGAGCTGACGGTGGGCCGCGCGCGGCTGCCCGGCCAACACCAGGAACATTGGCGCGCCGGCGGCATCATGCTGCAGACCCTGCCGGCCGGCAGCCATGCCGGGCCCGAGGGCGGCGACCTGCAATCCGCCGACATCCTGCAGGGCGCGCAATCCGAGGACTGGAACCGCGCCACCACGCTGATGGCCACGGTCGAGGCGATGGAACTGGTCGATCAGGCCCTGCCCTTGCCGAACCTGGTCTTCCGCCTGTTCCACGAGGAGGAGCTCGCGGCCTTCGCCGCGCAGCCGCTGGTCTTCGGCTGCTCCTGCAATGCCGAGCGGGTGCGCAGCACGCTGTCGATCTATTCGGCCAAGGACATCGGCCACATGACCAACGAGGACGGCATCGTGACCGCCGATTGCCAGTTCTGCGGCGCACATTACGAATTCGACCCCAAGAGCCTGGGCTTCGAGGCAGAGATCGATGCCGAGGGCAATCCCCTGCCCAAGGGCGGGACCGGGGAAAGCCGGGCCGCGCTTTGATGGGAACGATCCGCGAGAGATTGGCGCGGGCCCTGTCGGAAAGGACGGGGCCCTCGTCGGATTTCGACTTCGGCGGCGCCCCGCCGGGCGAGGTTGCGCTGCGCCCGGCCGGCGTGCTGGCCGGTTTCGACGCGGTGGACGGCCGGCTGATTCTGACCAAGCGTGCCTCCAGCCTGCGCCACCATCCCGGCCAGATCGCGCTGCCCGGCGGCAAGGTCGATCCCGGCGATGCCGACGAGGTCGCCGCCGCCCTGCGCGAGGCGCATGAGGAGGTGGGCCTCGATCCCGCCCGGGTCGAGGTGCTGGGCACCATGCCGCCGCATCGCACCATCACCGGTTTCGCCATGACCCCGGTGCTGGCGCTGATCCACGGCCCCTTCACCCCGATCCCCGAGGCCGGAGAGGTCGAGGAAGTGTTCACCGTCCCCTTCGCCCATGTCGCCGATCCGGCCAGTTACCACATCGAGGGCCGGATCTGGCGCGGCGCGCGGCGGGACTATTATGTCGCCTCCTGGGGCCCCTATTATATCTGGGGCGCCACCGCCCGCGTGCTGCATTCCCTGGCGACAAGGCTTTCCGCATGACCCGGCTGACCGCGCCTTTCCTGGACGACCCGGCCCTGGAGCAGGTGCTGGCCGCGCTTTCCGCGGGCGGCGCCCAGGCATTGATCGTCGGCGGTGCGGTCCGAAACGCGCTTCTGGGCGAGCCGGTGGCGGATGTGGACATCTCGACCTCGGCCCGGCCCGAGGAGACCGTGCAACTGGCCGAGGCGGCCGGCCTGCGCTCGGTGCCCACCGGCATCGAGCATGGCACCGTCACCGTCATCGCCGATGGCCGCGGCTTCGAGGTCACCAGCTTTCGCCGCGACGTGGAAACCGATGGCCGCCGTGCCGTCGTGGCCTATTCCGACCGCATCGAGGACGATGCGCGGCGGCGCGACTTCACCATGAACGCGCTTTACGCCACCGCCTCGGGCGAGGTGCTGGACCCGGTGGGCGGCCTGCCCGACCTGGCGGCGCGCCGGTTGCGCTTCGTCGGCGACCCGCGCGCGCGCATCGCCGAGGACTATCTGCGCATCCTGCGCTTCTTTCGCCTGCTGGCCTGGTATGGGCGCGAGGCCGACCTGCACGCGCTGGCCGCCTGCCGCGAATTGCGCCAGGGGCTTGCCGGCATCTCGAAGGAACGCATCGGCCACGAGATGCGCAAGCTGCTCGACGCCCCCGACCCGTCCCACGCCGTGGCGCTGATGGCCGAGGCGGGGGTGCTGCCGCTGGTCCTGCCCGGCGCGGATGCCAGCGACCTGCCGGAACTGGTCGAGATCGAGCGGGAATACGGCACCGGCGCCCTGCCCTGCTGGCCGCGCCGGCTGGCGCTCTTGGGCGCGCCGAACCCGGCCGAGGCGCTGCGCCTGTCGCGGGACGAGGCCCGCACCCAGGACCGGATCGCGCAGGCGCTGACCATGCCCGCGCCCGCCGCCGCCTATCGCCTGGGCCGCGCCAGCGCCGCGCAAGCGGTGCTGATCCGCGCCGCCCGCGGCGACAGGCCCGCCTTCGGCTGGTGCCACGAGCTTGCCCGCGGCGCCGGGGCAAAATTCCCGCTGACTGCCCGCGACCTGATGCCGGACCTGTCCGGACCTGCCCTGGGCGAGGCGCTGCGCCGGGCCGAGGACGCCTTTGTCGAAAGCGATTTCACCCTGCCGCGCGAGGCGCTGCTGCGGATCGCCCTGCAACAGGAGGCCCGCGCCTGATGCATGATTTCTTCGCCCGCATGATCGACGCCTTCCGCCCGGCGGACGGCCCGCCGCCGCGCAGCCTGCTGGCCTTTTTCCGCTGGTGCCTGTCGGGCGCATGGCCGGGGCTGACGCTGGCCGCGGTGGCCTCGGCGCTGGGAGGCATCGCCGACGTGGTCTCGGCCGTGCTGCTGGGCTGGGTGGTGGATGCGGTGGTCTCGACCCCCGTGGACCGGATCTGGGCGGACCAGGGCGGGCTGATCCTGGGCTTTGCCGCCTTCTTCCTGCTGATCCGCCCGGCGATCTTCGGGCTTTCGACCGCCAGTTCCAGCGTCATCATCGGGCCGAACATCCTGCCCCTGGTGCTGTCGCGGCTGCATCGCTGGACCATGGGCCATGCGGTGACCTTCTTCGACAACGATTTCGCCGGCCGCATCGCGCAAAAGCAGATGCAGACCGCCCGCGCCGTGACCGATGTGGCGACCGAATTCGTCAACGTGGTGGCCTTTGCCCTGGCCTCGGTAATCGGCTCGGCCGCCTTCCTGGTCTCGGTCGACGGCTGGGGCGCGCTGGCGCTGATGGTCTGGCTGGGCTCCTACGTGCTGCTGATCCGCTTCTTCCTGCCGCGCATCCGCACGCGCTCGGCCAGCCGGGCCTCGGCGCGGGCCATGGTGACGGGTCAGGTCGTGGACACGATCACCAATATCAAGACCGTCAAGCTTTTCGCCCATGCCGAGCACGAGGACCGCGCCGCGCTTGGCGCCATGGCCGGCTTTCGCGAACGCGCGCTGGATTTCGGCCGGGTCAGCACCTGGTTCCGCCTGTCGCTGATGACCATTGCCGGCGCGCTGCCGGTGATCCTGGTCGGCGGCACCATCCTGCTGTGGCGGCAGGGCATGGCCACGGCGGGCGACATCGCCGCCGCCGGCGCCATCGCCATGCGGCTGGCGCAGATGACCGGCTGGGTCAGCATGGCGCTGATGGGGGTCTGGGGCTCGATCGGCGAGGTCGAGGACGGCATGAAGACCCTTGCCCCGCCCCATGCCCTGACCGATGCGCCCGATGCCGTCACCCTGGGCCGGGTCCAGGGCCGCATCGACTTCGACCACGTGGATTTCGCCTATGGCCGCGGCGAGGGGCAAAGCAATGGCGGCGGCATCATCGACCTGGACCTTCATGTCGCGGCGGGCGAAAAGCTGGGCATCGTCGGCGCCTCGGGGGCGGGGAAATCCACCATGGTCTCGCTGCTCTTGCGGCTTTACGACGTGGAGGGCGGCGCGGTCCGGGTGGACGGCCATGACGTGCGCGCCGTGACGCAGGAAAGCCTGCGCCGCAACATCGCCATGGTCACGCAGGAAACCGCCATGTTCAACCGCTCGGCGCGCGAGAACATCCTCTACGGTCGCCCCGACGCGACCGAGGACGAGATCGTCGCCGCAGCCAAGGCCGCCGAGGCGCATGAGTTCATCCTCAAGCTGCGCGACCACATGGGCCGCACCGGCTATGACGCGCATCTGGGCGAGCGCGGCGTCAAGCTGTCCGGTGGCCAGCGCCAGCGCATCGCGCTGGCCCGCGCGCTCTTGAAGGACGCGCCGATCCTGGTGCTGGACGAGGCGACCTCGGCACTGGACAGCGAGGTCGAGGCGCAGGTCCAGGACGCGCTGCACCGTGCCATGCGGGGCAAGACCGTGCTGGCCATCGCGCACCGGCTTTCGACCATCGCCGAACTGGATCGCATCGTCGTGCTGGAATCCGGCCGCATCGTCGAACAGGGCAGCCATGCCGAACTGCTGGCGCTCAATGGCACCTATGCGCGCTACTGGAACCGCCAGTCGGGCGGCTTCCTGGGCACCGAGGAAGACGAGGACACCACCGAGGCCGCCGAGTGACCACCTGGACCGTCGAGCGGCTGGGCCGCAAGGGCGATGGCGTGGCCATCGCGGGAGAGAGCCGCGCGCTGGCCGCGCTGACCCTGCCCGGCGAGGTGATCGAGGGCGAGGCCGAGGCCGGCCGCATCGCCAGCCCGCGCATCGTGACGCCTGCGCCCGAACGGGTGCGGCCGCCCTGCCCGCATTACCGCGCCTGCGGCGGCTGTTCGCTGATGCATGGCTCGGACGATTTCGTGAAGGCATGGAAGGTCGGCGTGGTGACCGAGGCGCTGCGCGCGCAGGGGCTTTGCGCGCCCATCGCCGGGGTGCATGTCTCGCCGCCGCGCTCGCGCCGGCGCGCGGTTCTGTCGGGGCGGCGCACGAAAAAGGGCGCGCTCGTGGGCTTTCACGCCCGCGCCTCGGAGGTGATCGTGGACATCGCCGACTGTCACGTGCTGCGCCCGCGGATCCAGTCCGCTCTGCCGCTGTTGCGGCGGCTGGTGGTCGCCGGCGCCTCGCGTTCGGGCGAGTTGTCGCTGACCGTGACCGAGACGCCGGCGGGCCTGGACCTGGCCGTCACCGGCGGCAAGCCGATGCAGCCGGCGCTGTTGCAGGCCCTTGCGGCATTGGCGGATGAAGGCGACCTGGCGCGGCTCAGCTGGGACGGGCAGCCGATCACTCGCCGCCCGCCGGCGCTGGCCATGGGCCGGGCGCGGGTGGTGCCGCCGCCAGGCAGCTTTTTGCAGGCCACCGCCGAGGGCGAGGCCGCGCTGCTGGCCGCCGTGCGCAGCATGGTCGGCGGCGCCGGGCGGGTGCTGGACCTGTTCGCGGGCTGCGGCACCTTTTCGCTGCCGCTGGCCGAGACGGCCGAGGTCCATGCCGTCGAGGGGCTGGCCGCGCCCTTGCAGGCGCTGGATGCCGCCGCCCGGCAGGCGCCGGGCCTGCGCCGAATCACGACCGAGGTCCGCGACCTGGCGCGCCGGCCGCTGCTGCCCGACGAGCTTGGCTATGACGCAATCGTGATCGACCCGCCCCGCGCCGGGGCCGAGGCGCAGGCGCACGAGATCGCCCGCGCGCAGGTGCCCATGCTGGCCTGGGTCAGCTGCGACCCGGTCACTTTTGCAAGGGATGCGCGGATTCTCGCCGAGGGCGGCTATGCGATCGAACGGCTTTTCGTGGTCGACCAGTTCCGCTGGTCACCGCATGTCGAGACCGTGGCGGAAATTCGCCGACGCTAGCGAAATTTTAATCTCTGTGGTATTTCATAACAAAACGAAGCGCATAGCGCACACAGAGGGCAGTGATGATTCGGGCAATACGCGCATTTTTCGCGGTTGTCGCAGTAGCCGTCTTGGCAAGCTGCGGCGGGGGCGACAGCCTGCAACCCAGCAAGACCTATCAGGGGCCGCCGATCACGCAGATCGTGGTCAAGAAGGCCGACCGCAAGATGTATCTGGTCAGCGGCAAGGAGGTCGTCAAAAGCTACAAGATCGACCTCGGCAACCAGCCTCTGGGCCACAAGCAATTCGAAGGCGACGGCCGCACGCCGGAGGGCCTGTATTTCATCGACCGCTTCAACCCGCGCAGCCGCTATCACCTGTCGGTCGGCATCTCCTATCCTTCGGCGCAGGACGTGGCCAATGCGGCGGCGCGTGGCCAGCGGCCGGGGGGCGACATCTTCATCCACGGCCTCGGTCCCGAAGGGCGGGCGCTGAACCGGCCGGACTGGACCGCCGGCTGCATCGCCGTCACCGACGAGGAGATCGAGGAGATCTTCACCATGCTGCGGCCGGGCGTGCCGATCTTCATCTATCCCTGACGCCATCCCTGACACCGCCGAACGATGACCCAGGCCCCGCGCATCGGCGCGGGGCCTTGCCATGTCGGAAGGCCGGGACGGCAGCAAGCCGGGCGACCAGCGCCGGCCGGCATCAGGCTGACGCATCCGCCATGGACAACGCCATGGGCCTTTCCGGCGGCTGCACCGCAGGGCGGTCCGGCAGGCAAGCGAACGAGCAGACGAGCAGACGAACAGACGAGCGCGCAGGGTGAACCGGCGCGTCGCGGCAAAGCAATGGGTTGCACCCGGACGATTCCTGCCTTTAGGTAAAAAATTGACTGAATCACTTGGTTATTATCAGTCGCGTCTTCACCCATTCCCGGAGATCATCCATGAGATCGCTACTCGCCCCCGCCCTGCTTGCCGCCACCTTCGTCGGCACCGGCGCACAGGCCCAGGACTTCGGCTATGAAGCATTCGAGCCTTCCGTGAACCATATCGACCTGGAGACCTGCCCGGCACGGGTGACGGCCGAGAAGGTCTTTTGCCGCGCCACGCTTCTGCATGACACCGTCTATGTCTATGTCTTCGAGGACCGCAACGAGATGAAGTTCGTCGAGATGCTGGCCTTCGAGGCGGGCGAATACGAGATCACCTTCAAATAGGATCCCGGCCGGCAGGGTCCGGGGAACCGCGGCGGCTGCGGCGCGGCACCCGGCGGGATCGGGCCCGCGACAGCATTTGCAGGCCCGTCTCGGCCGGCCATGGCAGCGCCCGGCATCGGGCGCCGCATGATCGCATCGTTCCTGTTCGCGAACCGGCATGCGCCGCTGTTGCGGCGCGCGGCGGCAACGGCCTTGACCAAGTGCCGCCTGTCGGCCGGACATGCAGCACCCGGCATCCTTGCTTCGGCCCTCTCGGCGAACCGGCATGCGCCGCCGACGGCCCTGATCGGGCTTCGTCGGCTGGCCGAGCGGCCGGAAAAGCGCGGCCCGCAAAAGGCCGCGCCGCGTTGTCAGATGCCGGCGCCCGAGGCAAAGCCCCCGGCCATGGCCATCGGCGCACCGGCCGCGCCGGTGATCAACACCCACCAGATCTTGCCCGAGGGTTCCTGGTACCAGCCGATGCCGAACTCCGTGGCGCGCGGATCCATGATGACGTCGCGGGTGTCGCGGGTCTGCATCCAGGCGTTCAGGGTGGTGATCTCGTTTTCGTAGGTCTCGGAGATGTTCTCGCCGATCAGATGGCCCATATAGCCCTGGCGCCGCACCCGCTCCAGCGGCGATGAGCCGTCCGAGCCGAAATGCCAGGCCCGGTTCTGCGCCGCCATGTCGCGGGCATGGACCTTGGCGGCCGCATCCAGCGCGGGGCTCTGCATCATGGCGGGCGCCGCGACATTGGCGCGCAGCGCGTTGATCTGGCCCAGGACGCGGCCGGGGATCTGCGCCTCTTCGCGCGGGGTGATGCGATAGGCCGTGGGCAGCGGCTGGCCGTCGGGGCCCAGTTGCGGCTGAGGCTGCTGGCAGGCCGCAAGGGCCAGCACCGACACAAGCGCCAGGGTGGAAAGTTTCAGCATGATGTCCTGTCCCCAAGGATGTTTGCGCCAGCCATACAAAAGCGCAACCGCCGCTTCAAACCCAAGATTGCGTGAGCGCAACAGCCTGCGACTGTGTTGCGACAATGACGCTTGTTTGAATTGCAAGGCGTCCGCGGCAGGCGTAAATCCCCGTTCCAGCAAGACCTCTTTCGCACATTCGGGCAGAGAAGGCCGCAGGAAGCGGTCCGTCACATATCAGGAGCGACACATGATCACGCCGAAGAAACCGGTCTCGCGCCGGACATTTCTGACCGCCTCGGTGGCGATGGGCGCGGCAGGGCTGGCGGCCCCGGCCATCGCGCAATCCTTCGACCCCTATACCGGCCAGCCCTTGCAGGGCACGGCGGGCGGCGCCACCCCGGATGCGGGTATGGTGCAATACGATGCCGGACAGGATTCGCGGCGCAACATCTCCAGCTTCCGCATGCAGGACTGGCAGCCCTATTTCAGCAGCCTGACCAATGGCGCCATCCTGGTCGACCTGACCTCGCGCGCGCTGCATTACTGGTCCGAGGACCAGTCGGTCTACAAGCTGTTCCCGACCTCGGTCCCGGTCAGCGCCGACCTGACCCGCACCGGCCGCACCGAGATCATCAAGAAGGTCGAGGGCCCCAGCTGGGCGCCCACCCCCGAGATGAAGAAGCGCAACCCCGAATGGCCGGATTTCGTGCCGCCGGGGCCGGACAACCCCTTGGGCACCCATGCGCTGTGGCTGAGCTGGCAGTATTACCGCATCCACGGCACGCATGACACGCGCAAGATCGGCCGCAAGTCCTCGAACGGCTGCATCGGCCTTTACAACGAGCATATCAAGCAGCTCTACGACCTGACCAAGATCGGCACCCAGGTGCTGCTGATCTGACCCGGCCGGGACAGGAACGACCGCTACGGTGAAGGTTTTCCGATGCGGGCCGCGGCATGAGGGTGCCCCTGGTGCGGGGTCGGGCCGCGTTGGAAAACCTCCCAAGGCGGAAGCCGCGGGGGTCTTGGATCAGGCTAGGGGTAAAGCGCGCAAAGGGACGGGACGACGGATTTATCCGGAGTGCGGCTGATGGCGTTCCAGGCACCTGATACGATCGCAAACCCGGCCGATGATCTCGACAAGGGCTGTGCGGTTTGGAGTTTCTGCCGCCTCGTGCCGTGCTGGCAATGAACAAGCACGCGCTGTTGGGACCGGGCCTGCGGTCTGTGGCCGGTGCTGTTTCGTGACGGACGACGGGCGATATGTCATGCGGCCTGTTCCCTCGGTGGCGCGCACGACATCGGTGTCTGTCCCCGCCTGAAGATCTCGATGATGCGCATGACACCGCCGCAGGAGGGGCATGGTGAGCGGGGCGATCTCGGGCTTTGGCTCTGGAACGGCGACCTGTTCAGACTGCTGGACGCAGAGCAAGGCGCGGATCTTGGTGATATTGGCCTTGCGAGCCGAACTGGCCAGCAGGCCGGAATGCCGGATGCGGTGGAAGCCATCGGGCAGGACATGGATCAGGACGCGACGGATGAACTCGGGCGTGGCCAGCCGCATGACTTTTTGCCGGTCGCCGGATTCGATGCGGTAATCCTTCCAGCGAAAGGCGACGGCATGGGCATCGGCGCTGACCAGACGCGCGTTGGAAATGGCGACGCGGTGCGTGTAGCGGCTGAGATAGGCCAGCACGGCCTCGGGTTCTCCGAAGGGCGGCTTGGCATAGATCACCCATTCGGATTGTCGGAACGGGGCACGTCAGGCGGTGAAGGTGCGCGCGTCGGCCAACTCGGCAAGATCGCTTAAGAAGACCAACTGACCGGCCCGGTGCAGATCCCTCAGCCCGTCCAGAAACAGGCGTCGGAACAGCCGCGACAGAACCCGCACATGCAGCAAGAACCCGCGCTTGCAGGTGACCCACCTCGTGCCCTCGGGCAACAGGCCGCCGGTCGGAACGATCATGGGGATGTGGGGATGAGTCAGCGCCGATCCCCAGGTGTGCAGCACACTGGTCATGCCGACACGGGCGCCAAGGCGCTTGGGGCCGGCGGCGATGGTCATGACCGTTTCCGCGTTCGGGCATTCCTTCGGACCGATGGCAGTCATGCCCACACCCTTGAACAGCAGCCCGTAGACCGCCCTCTTGTTGCAAGAAGCGATCCGCGCGATCTCGGCCGGAAGGGTGAAGACGGCGTGACCGGGAGCAGATCCTCGGCACGCGCTGCCATCCAGTCGCGCGCCGCCGGTCCCTGGCACCTGGGGCAATGCCGGTTCTTGCAGGAGTTGTAGGCGATAGGGTGATGGCCGCACCTGGCACAACCCGCCACATGCCTGGCCCAAGTGCCTCGGTCCGGCAGGCCTCTATGGCCCCGACGTGACCTTCAGTTGGGTCAGGCTGACATGCCCGGCATTGGCCCGCCGCCACGTGGGACCATGGGCGCGAAAGATGTCAGCGATCTCCAGCGTCAATCGGGACACCCCGTCGTCCGATCACTCCAGGCTTCGCTTAACGGTCTGGTCCTGTAACCTGGCCAGCATCTCGTAGGGGGCTGACGGTGTGAACCGCTCCGGGTTCTCCGGAGGCTGATTTCGGTTAGTTACGCGGCCATGTCTTCAGTATCCAGAGCGGCGTGGAAGCTTGCCTCCGCTTCCGCTGGCGGGATGTTTCCGATCGGCTCGAGAAGGCGGCGGTTGTCGAGCCAGTCGACCCATTCGAGGGTGGCATACTCGACAGCTTCGAAACTGCGCCACGGCCCGCGTCGATGGATCACCCCGGCCTTGAAGGGACCGTCGATCGTCTCCGCCAAAGCGTTGTCGCAGCTGTCGCTGACGCTGCCCCAGATGGTTCGATGCCGGCCTCGCCCAGCCTCTCGGTGTATTTGATCGACAGGTATGGCGACACGCGGTCGGAATGGTAAACGAGCCCCGCGCCCGTGACCGGTCGCCGATCATGCACGGCCTGTTCCAAGGCTTCGAGCACGAAGCCTGCGTGAGCTGTTTGGCTCGCCCGCCAGCCGACGATCCGGCGTGCGTGGGCGTCGATGACGAAAGCCACATACACGCAACCCCTCCAGGTAGCGACCTAGGTGAAATCGTCGTCCATTGGGCTCCCCGCCGTCGCCACGCACAGGGTGAACCATGGTCCGCAAACCAGGTCGAGGGCCGACTTCTTCAGCAACCTGATAGGGCGGGCAGAATGCAGGATATGCGACTACGCCGCGCTGGTCGCCGTTGCATCCGAGTGGATCGATGCGGTGAACAGGGCACGCGGTGATGTTCACTAATGCCACGACCGTCCGCTTCGTTCCGCAAAGCGGACATCCGCATATCCGACCCTCAGATCCAGCCCGCCAGATTCTCGGCGATCACGGTCGCCAGCACGTCGATATGCGCGGGCTCGGCGTTCAGGCAGGGGATATAGGTGAACTCCTTGCCGCCGGCATGTTCGAAGGCCTCGCGGATCTCGCCCTGGATCTCTTCCAGCGTCTCGATGCAATCGGCCGAGAAGGCGGGCGAGATCACCGCGATCTCGGTGATGCCCTGCTTGGCCAGTTCGGCCACATGCTCGACCGTATAGGGGCGCAGCCATTCCTCGGTGCCAAAGACCGACTGGAAGGTGGTGTCGATCACACCCTCGTCCCAGCCCAGCCGTTCCCGCAGCAGGCGCGAGGTCTTCTGGCACTGGCAATGATAGGGGTCGCCCTCCATCAGGTAGCGTTTCGGCATGCCGTGATAGCTGGCGACCAGCTTTCTCGGCTGGCGGCCGCCAAGCGCGCGTTCGACCGAGGCGGCCAGCGCCGCGATATAGTCCGGCCGGTCGAAATAGGGCGGCACGGTGCGCGAGGCCGGCTGCCATTTCTGCGTCATCAGCGCCCGGAAGAACTGGTCGTTCGCCGTCGCCGTCGTCGCCCCGGCATATTGCGGATAGAGCGGGAAGAACAGGATGCGGTCGCAGCCCGCCTTGACCATGCGCTCGACCACGTCCGGCGTCGAGGGATTGCCGTAGCGCATGCAGAAATCGACCATGACCCGGTCGCCCCACAGCGCCGAGGCCCGCTCGCGCAGCGCCGCCACCTGCTGCTTGGTGATGGTCATCAGCGGGCTTTCGTTCGCCTCGTTGTTCCAGATCAGCCGGTAGTTCGCTCCCGAGGTGAAGGGCCGCTTGGACAGGATGACAGTCTGCAGCAGCGGCTGCCATTTCCAGGCGGGATAATCGATCACCCGCTTGTCCGACAGGAACTCGCTCAGATAGCGCCGCATCGGCCAGTAGTCGGGCGAATCGGGCGTGCCCAGGTTGGCGACCAGCACGCCAATCTTGCGGGCTGGGATGTTCGGATGGTCGGCTGGGGCGTACTCGGTAAAGGTCATTCGGGCTTTCTCGTGCTGGCAAGAGCTTCGGCAAGCGGCATCCGGGCCGAGCCGGGCCGAAGCGGTTTCTGCTGACTGGCATCGGGCGCCCATCCGGTCAGGAAGACCAGATCGAAGGTGGCCCGGATGCGCGTTTCATCCTGCGGGTCGGGATGGTTTTCGGCATAAAGCGCGGCGGCGCGCAACAAGACATCTCGTCGCGTCGGGCGCCGCAGCCGCTGGGCCAGCGCATTGCCCTCGCCCATGGCGCGCAGGTCGCGCGCCAGATGGAACAGGCTGCGATAGCTGGCGATCTGGGTGATCTGGTCGGCGACCGGCAGCGCCAGGCCCGCGCGCGGCAAAAGCCCGCCCAGGTCGCGGATCTCGCCCATGGGCAGGACGCGGGGCGACAGGCCGCCCGTCACCTCGGCCTCGGCGCGGGTCAGCGCGTCGCGCAGCTCGTGCAGGCTGCGCCCGCCGGGACAGGCGGCGATGAACAGCCCGTCGGGGCGCAGCGCGCGCGCCGCCTGGGCGATCTGGCCCACCGGATCCTCGGCCCAGTGCAGCGCCAGGGCATGGATCACCAGGTCATGCGCCCCCGGTTCCAGCGCCAGAACGGGCGTATCGGCGACGATCGCCGCGCTGGGCATGGCATCGCGCCAGAACTGCGGCTGGCCGGTGACGACGGCGACGGCGCTAAACCGTCTGTTAACCTCTGCCAGCCTATCCTCGATCTCGTCGGCGACGATTCGATGCAGGAAATCGACCGGCCCCAGGCGCAGGGCGCGGGCGCGGTTGCGCTCCAGCGCGCGGCGATCGGTCAGGCCGGGAACGGAAGAGGTGGGATCGGGCATCATGGGGGCTGAACATAGGGGGCTTCGCGGCCTGATGAAAGGCGCATTGCGGCTGGTCTATCCGCCGCAATGCCTGTGCTGCGGCGCGCCCGTCGCCGACGAGGGCGGGCTGTGCCCGCCTGCTGGCGCGAGGCCGATTTCATCACCGGCACCTGCTGCGCGCGCTGCGGCGCGCCCTTGCCTGGCGACGGGGCGGGCGATGCGGCGGACGCGGCGGCGGGGTTGCTGGTCTGCGACGACTGCCTGAGGGTCCGGCGGCCCTGGCAACAGGGCCGGGCGGCGCTGGTCTATCGCGGCAGCGGCCGCAGGCTGGCCCTGATGCTGAAGCATGGCGACCGGCTGGACCTGGCACCCGCGCTTGGCGGCTGGGTGGCGCGGGCGGCCCTGCCGCTGCTGCGGCCGGAGACGGTGGTGGTGCCGGTGCCGGTGCATCTGCGCCGGCTGCTGAAGCGCAAGTACAACCAGGCCGAGATGCTGTCGCGGCATGTCGCCCGCGCGCATGGGCTGGCGCATCTGCCCGGCGCCCTGCGGCGGCTGCGGCATACGCCGATGCAGGACCATGGCAGCGTCGGCGACCGTTTCGCGAATGTGGACGGGGCGATCGGCGTGCCGGCGCGCATGGCGGCGCAGGTGCAGGGTCGGGCGGTGCTGCTGGTCGATGACGTGATGGCCTCGGGGGCAACGCTGGCCGCCTCGGCCGATGCGCTGGCGGCAGCGGGCGCGGGGCCGATCTCGGTCGTGGTTCTGGCGCGGGCGGTCAAGGATGCCTAGATAGGAACCGAACCATGAATCCGGGACGCGCATATCTATGGCCAAGGTCGAACTCTATACCACCCCCACCTGCCCCTATTGCATTGCCGCGAAATCGCTGCTGCGCAAGAAGGGCATCGCCTATCACGACACCGATGTCAGCCGCGATCCGCAGCTGCGCGCGGCAATGACCCAGCGCGCCGGCGGCCGCCGGACCGTGCCGCAGATCTTCATCGACGGCCGCCATGTCGGCGGCTGCGACGATCTGCATGCGCTGGACCGCCAGGGCCAGCTGGATGCCATGCTGGGCCTGACCGCATGAGCCAGGCGCTGACCGCGGGGCTGGTGCAGCTGAGCGTCTCGGACGATCCCGAGCGCAACCTGCCGGTCACGCAGGCGCTGGTGCGCGAGGCGGCGCGGGGCGGGGCCGGCTGGGTGCTGACGCCCGAGGCGACCAACCTGCTGGGTGCCGGCCGCGAGCGGCAGGAGCAGATTCTGCACATCGAGGCCGAGGATCCGACGCTCGCGGCATTGCGCGAGGATGCGCGCGAGCTGGGCATCTGGCTGCTGATCGGTTCGCTGTCGCTGAAGACCGGCGATCCGGGCGAGAGCCGCTTTGCCAATCGCAGCTTCCTGATCGCACCGGACGGCAGCATCCGGGCGCGCTATGACAAGCTGCACATGTTCGACGTGACCGTGTCAGAAAGCGAATCCTATCGCGAATCGGCGGCCTTCCGGCCGGGCGGGCGGGCGGTGCTGGCCCAGGGGCCCCTGCCCGTCGGCATGACCGTCTGCTACGACCTGCGCTTTCCCGCGCTTTACCGCGCGCTGGCCCAGGCGGGGGCCCAGGTGCTGACCGTGCCCGCCGCCTTCAACGACACCACCGGCGCCGCGCATTGGGAGGTGCTGTTGCGCGCCCGCGCCATCGAGACCGGCTGCTTCGTCCTGGCGCCCGCGCAATGCGGCAGCCATGCAAGCCATGCCGAGCCGGACCGCCGCCCGCGCCGCAGCCATGGCCACTCCCTGGCCGTCGGGCCCTGGGGAGAGGTGCTGGCCGATGGCGGCACCGAGCCGGGGGTGAGCTTCGTGACGCTTGACCCGGCGGCGGTTCTCGGGGCACGGTCCCGCATCCCTTCCCTGACGCATGACCGGAACTTCGCGGGCCCATGATCCACAAGACGCAAGACAGCCCGCATGGCCATGCCGAAGCCTCGGCCGATGCCCTGGCGGCCAGCCTGTTTTCCGAGGTGTTCATCGCCGATCAGCTGGCGCGCGACCTGATCGGCAAGGCGCTGCCCAAGGGCATGCAGATCTCGCATTTCTCGGTTCTGAACCTGCTGGCGCATCTGAATGTCGAGCGCACGCCGGCGGAACTGGCCGAGGCGTTCCACGTCACCCGCGGCGCCATGACCAACACGCTGTCGCGGCTGGAATGGGCGGGGCATATCCATATCCGCCCGGACTGGGACGACGCGCGGCGCAAGTTCATCGCCATCAGCCCGGCCGGGCGGGCGGCGCGGGACGCGGCCCTGGCCGCCTTCATGCCGCGAATCGCCGATGTGGTGCGCGATGTCGGCGCCGACCGGGTGCGCGCGGCGCTGCCGGTCCTGCGCATGCTGCGCAAGCAGCTGGAAGAGACGTTGCGTCACGAATCGCGCGGCGGGCGCTGAGCCCGCCGGTCGCCCGGTCGCAGGAGTATCTGGAAAACGGTGAAGACCGGCGCGGGCCCGCCCGGCCGCGCCGCTGCTGCCGGGTATTTGCGGAACGAAGAAGTCAGCCGTCGCGCAGGGCGGTCATCGCATAGTTCACCGACAGGTCGCGATGCGACAGCGACCAGCTCCAGCCCAGCGGGTTGAAGACCATGCCGCAGCGGTCAACGACGCGCAGCCCCGCCGCCTCGGTCATCCGCGCCAGCTCGTCGGGGGTGATGAAGCGGCGCCAGTCATGCGTGCCCCTGGGCAGCCAGCGCATGATCCATTCCGCCCCGAGAATGGCGGCGCCGAAACTGCGCGCGGTGCGGTTCAGCGTGGACTGGATCAGCATGCCGCCAGGCGCCACCAGTTCGCGGCAGGTGGCGATGAACTGCGCCGGGTCGGCGACATGCTCGACGATCTCCAGCGCCATCACCACGTCGAAGCGATGTCCCTCGGCTGCCAGCGCCTCGGCCGTGGTGGCGCGGTAGTCGATGGCGAGATCCTGTTCCCCGGCATGCAGGCGGGCGATGGCGATATTGCCCTCGGCCGCGTCGGCGCCGGTGACGGTGGCGCCCAGCCGGGCCATCGGCTCGGCCATCAGCCCGCCGCCGCAGCCGATGTCGAGCAGACGCAGCCCCTCGAATGGCGCGGGGGCGGAAAGGTCGCGGCCGAACTGCGCGGCGATCTGCGCGGTGACATAGTCCAGCCGCGTCGGGTTCAGCATGTGCAGCGGCTTGAACTTGCCGCTCGGATCCCACCATTCCCGCGCCATGGCCTGGAACTTGGCGACCTCGGCCGGGTCGATGCTGCTGGGGGCCGGGTTGCTGGGGGCCGGGTTGCTTGGGGCTGGTCTTTCGGTCATCTGGCCGTCCTTCATGTGGCGGGCGCATGCGAGGCGCTATATAGTGGTGCCATGGACAGATTGGCAGGGCAAATCGGCGGCACACCGTCGCATGGCAGGCTGCACCCGATGGTCGAACCCTTCGACCGCCGGGTGATCGGGGTCGGCGAAGGCCACCAGCTGCATGTCGAGCAAAGCGGCAATCCCGACGGCGTGCCGGTGATCGTGCTGCATGGCGGGCCCGGCGGCGGGTGCAGCCCCTATATGCGGCGCTTCTTCGACCCGGCGCATTACCGGGCGGTGCTGTTCGACCAGCGCGGCTGCGGCCGTTCGCAGCCCCATGCCGCGGTCGCGGCCAACACCACCCAGCACCTGATCGCCGATATCGAGACGATCCGCCGCAGCCTGGGGATCGAGCGGGCGATCCTGTTCGGCGGCAGCTGGGGCGCGACCCTGGCCTTGGCCTATGCCCAGGCCCATCCCGAGCCGGTCGAGGCGCTGGTGCTGCGCGGGGTCTTCCTGGGCCGGCGCGCCGAGCTGGACTGGTTCTATGGCGGCGGTGTCGCGCGCTTCTTCCCCGACCGCTGGGCCGAGTTCCAGGCCCCGATCCCCGAGGCCGAGCGCGGCGACATGATCGCCGCCTATCACCGGCGCCTGTTCAGCGGCGACCGCGGGCAGGAGACGCGCTTCGCCCTGCCCTGGCTGGTCTGGGAAAACGCCCTGGCGGGGCTGGAGATCAATGGGCCGGGCCATGCGCCGCCCGATTATGCCCGCACCTTCGCCCGGCTGGAGAATCACTATTTCGCCCATGACTGCTTCCTGACCGAGGGCCAGCTTCTGCGCGACCGCCACCGCATCGAGCATATTCCCGCGGTGATCGTGCAGGGCCGCTATGACATGGTCTGCCCGCCGGCGACCGCCTGGGAACTGGCCCAGGGCTGGGACAGGGCCGAGTTGCGGCTGGTCCCCGCCTCGGGCCATGCGCTGAGCGAGCCGCGAATCGCCGCCGAGCTGGTGCGGGTCATGGACGGTTTCCGGGATGTGGCAAGGCGGCGCTGACCCTGTCGCCAAGGGCCGCGGGGCCGCCGGTTTCCGGCCCCCGCGGGGCGGGCGGCCGGCGCCGCGCCGGTTTTCCTTGCAATCCCCGGCACGGGGCCCTATATGCGGCTCAACAGCGGCGCAGGCGTCCACAACCTGCCCACCGGTAAGACGCACGGGCCGCCTAGGCCCGTTTTTTGTATTTGGGGGATCAGCATGAGCGACCTCATCGCCAAGACCGCCATCGACCGGCGCCTGGCCGAGATCATCGCCCCGGTCATCGAGGATCTGGGTTTCGAACTGGTGCGCATCCGCCTGCAAGGCGGCAAGACCGCCACGCTTCAGATCATGGCCGACCGTCCCGAAGGCGGCATCAATGTCGACGACTGCGCCGACATTTCCACCGCCGTCAGCGCGATGCTGGATGTCGAGGATCCGCTGGAGGACGCCTATCACCTGGAGGTTTCCAGCCCCGGCATCGACCGGCCGCTGACCCGGCTGAAGGATTTCGAGACCTTCGAGGGCTACGAGGCGCGGCTGGAGACCAACCAGCCCATCGACGGGCGCAAGCGTTTCAAGGGCGTGCTGGCTGGGGTCGAAAAGGGCGAGGGCGGCGACGAGGTGCTGCTGAACATCGAGGAAGGCGGCGAGACCCAGACCATCGGGCTGAACTTCGACTGGCTTTCCGATGCGAAGCTGGTGCTGACCGACGAGCTGATCGCCGAGATGCTGCGACAGAAAAAGGACGCGGGCGTGCAGATCGAGAATCTGGACGAGACCGCCTTTGACGAGATCGAAACGGAAGCCGGCGAAGACAACGCCGCCGCGAAGGAGTGAGGAATGGCCATCACCTCTGCCAACCAGCTTGAACTGCTGCAAACCGCCGAGGCCGTTGCACGGGAAAAGATGATCGACCCCGATCTGGTGATCGAGGCGATGGAGGACAGCCTGGCCCGCGCGGCGAAGTCGCGCTACGGCTCGGAAATGGACATCCGCGTCCATATCGACCGCAAGACCGGCAATGCCACCTTCACCCGCGCCCGCACCGTGGTCGAGGATGATGCGGTCGAGAACTACCAGGCGCAATTCACCGCCGACCAGGCCCGCGCCTATTTCGAGCCCTCGAAGGACGGTCGCGCCCATTGGCTGCGCGACGGCCAGGTGCTGACCGATTTCTCGGGCAAGCCGCAGCCGGGCGACGTGTTCGAGGAGCAGGTGCCGCCGGTCGACCTGGGCCGCATCGCCGCGCAATCGGCCAAGCAGGTGATCCTGCAGCGCGTCCGCGAGGCCGAGCGCGACCGGCAATACGAAGAGTTCAAGGACCGCGCCGGCACCATCATCAACGGCGTCGTCAAGCGCGAGGAATACGGCAACATCATCGTCGACGTCGGCCGCGGCGAGGCGATCCTGCGCCGCAACGAGAAGATCGGCCGCGAGAGCTATCGCCCGAACGACCGCATCCGCGCCTATGTCAAGGATGTGCGCCGCGAGGCCCGCGGCCCGCAGATCTTCCTGTCGCGCACCGATCCGCAATTCATGGCGGAACTGTTCAAGATGGAAGTGCCGGAGATCTATGACGGCGTCATCGAGATCAAGGCCGTGGCCCGCGACCCGGGCTCGCGCGCCAAGATCGCCGTGATCAGCTATGACAACTCGATCGACCCGGTCGGCGCCTGCGTCGGCATGCGCGGCAGCCGCGTGCAGGCCGTCGTCGGTGAATTGCAGGGCGAAAAGATCGACATCATCCCGTGGTCCGAGGATCAGGCGACCTTCCTCGTGAACGCGCTGCAACCCGCCGAGGTGGCGAAGGTCGTCTTCGACGAGGACGCCACCCGCATCGAGGTGGTGGTGCCGGACGAGCAGCTTTCGCTGGCCATCGGCCGCCGCGGCCAGAACGTGCGGCTGGCCAGCCAGCTGACGGGCCTCGACATCGACATCCTCACCGAAGAAGAGGAATCGAAGCGCCGCCAGGCCGAGTTCAACGCCCGCACCAAGCTGTTCATGGACACGCTGGACCTGGACGAGTTCTTCGCCCAGCTTCTGGTCGCCGAGGGCTTCACCAACCTGGAAGAGGTGGCCTATGTCGACCTGGACGAGCTGCTGTCGATCGAGGGCGTGGACGAAGGCACCGCCGAGGAATTGCAGACCCGCGCCCGCGAGCATCTGGAGGCCGCCAACAAGGCCGCGCTGGAGAACGCCCGCGCCCTTGGCGTCGAGGACAGCCTGATCGAGTTCGAGGGCCTGACCCCGCAGATGGTCGAGGCCCTGGCCAAGGACGGCGTCAAGACGCTGGAGGATTTCGCCACCTGCGCCGACTGGGAACTGGCCGGCGGCTGGACCACGCAGAACGGCCAGCGCGTCAAGGACGACGGCATTCTGGAACCCTTCGGCATCAGCCTGGAAGATGCGCAGACCATGGTGATGACCGCCCGCGTCATGCTGGGCTGGGTCGACCCGACCGAGTTCGAATCGGCCGACGAGGCCGGGGCCGAGGGCGACGAACAGGAGGCCGGGGTGTAACGCCCCGGAAACCGGATGACACGCGGGGGCCGTATCAAGGACCGCGAGACGCCCGAACGGCGCTGCATCGTCACGGGCGAGGTTCAGCCCAAGGCTGGGCTGATCCGCTTTGTCGCGGGCCCCGATGGCGAGGTGGTGCCGGATCTGGCCGAAAAGCTGCCCGGACGCGGCTTCTGGGTCGTGGCCGACCGGCAAGCCTTGGACAAGGCTGCCGCCAAGGGCTTGTTTTCGCGTGGCGCCAAGGCGCGGGTGACCGCCCCGCCCGAACTGCTGGCGATCATCGAATCCGGGCTGGCGCGGCGGGTGACGGACACGCTGTCGCTGGCGCGCAAGGCCGGGCTGGCGGTGGCCGGCTTCGAGAAGGTCAAGGATTGGCTGGCGGCCGGCAAGGCCAAGGTGCTCTTGCAGGCCAGCGACGGGTCCGAACGCGGCAAGGGCAAGCTCTGGACCCCTCCGGGGGGCCGGTGGTTCGGCTGCATGACCGCATCAGAATTGGGTTTGTCCTTTGGGCGCGATCATGTCATACACAGCGCGCTTGCGCCGGGGGGCCTGACCGAAAAATTGATCAGGGACGCGAGCAGACTGACGGGTCTGCGCGGGCATGACGGCGGTGCACCCGCCGGGAAGGAATGAAGATCGGATGAGCGATACTGACGGAAAGAAACCCCTGGGTCTTGGTGGCGGCCGTTCGGGCCATGTGAAGCAAAGCTTCAGCCACGGCCGGACCCATAACGTGGTCGTCGAGACCAAGCGCAAGCGCGTGGTCGTGCCCGGCAAGGCCGGCGGCGCGGCCGGTGGCGGGCGCTCGGGCTCGCCCTCGGCCGTGTCGGGCGACCCGTCGAAGCGTCCCGCCGGCATCTCGGATGCCGAGATGGAACGGCGCCTGGCCGCGCTGAAGGCCGCCAAGGCCCGCGAGGTCGAGGAAGCCGCGCAGCGCGTCGCCGAGGAAAAGGCCCGCGAGGAAGAGCGCGAACGCCGCCGGCTTGAAGCCGAGGCCAAGGAGCGCGAGGAACGCGAACGCGAGGAAGCCCTGCGGCTGAAGGCCGAGGAAGATGCGCGCCGCGCCCGCGAAGCCGAGCTGCGCGAAAAGAAGAAGGCCGAGATCGCCAAGCCCAAGGCCGATGCGCGTCCGGCGACCCCTGCCGACCGCGCCGCCGCCGAGGCGGCCGCCGTGCGCGCCGAGACCAAGGGCGTCAGCGCCGCCGGCCCGCGCAAGACCGACCGCGACCGCGACACCCGCGGCCCCGCCGACGACCGCGACAGCCGCAACAAGGGCCGCGAGGACAGCCGCCGCACCGGCAAGCTGTCGCTGTCGCAGGCGCTGGACGGCGAAGGCGGGCGCCAGCGCAGCCTGGCCGCGATGAAGCGCAAGCAGGAAAAAGCCCGGCAAAAGGCCATGGGCGGCCACCAGCGCGCCGAAAAGCAGGTGCGCGACGTGCAGCTGCCCGAGACCATCGTGGTCTCGGAACTGGCCAACCGCATGGCCGAGCGCACGCCGGACGTCATCAAGTCGCTGATGCGCATGGGCATGATGGTCACGGCGAACCAGTCCATCGACGCCGATACCGCCGAACTGGTGATCGACGAATTCGGCCATCGCGCCGTGCGCGTCTCGGATGCGGATGTCGAGCAGGTGATCGACCAGGTCGAGGACCGGCCCGAAGATCTGAAGCCGCGCCCGCCGGTGATCACCATCATGGGCCATGTGGACCACGGCAAGACCTCGCTTCTGGACGCGATTCGTCATGCCAATGTCGTCTCGGGCGAGGCCGGCGGCATCACCCAGCATATCGGCGCCTATCAGGTGAAGGCGTCGAACGGGGCGCTGCTGACCTTCCTCGACACGCCCGGCCACGCGGCCTTCACCTCGATGCGGGCCCGCGGCGCGCAGGTGACGGATATCGTCGTGCTGGTGGTCGCCGCCGATGACGCGGTCATGCCGCAGACGGTCGAGGCGATCAACCACGCCAAGGCCGCCAATGTGCCGATGATCGTGGCGATCAACAAGGTCGACAAGCCGGATGCGAACCCGCAGAAGGTGCGCACCGACCTGTTGCAGCACGAGGTGGTGGTCGAGGCCATGTCGGGCGAGGTGCAGGACGTCGAGGTCTCTGCCAAGACCGGCCAGGGCCTGGACGAGCTGCTGGAGGCCATCGCGCTGCAGGCCGAGATCCTGGAACTGAAGGCCAATCCCGACCGCCCGGCCCAGGGCGCGGTGATCGAGGCCAAGCTGGACGTGGGCCGCGGTCCGGTCGCGACCGTGCTGGTGCAGAACGGCACGCTGAAGCGCGGCGACATCTTCGTCGTCGGCGAGCAATGGGGCAAGGTCCGCGCGCTGATCAACGACAAGGGCGACCGCATCGACACTGCCGGCCCCTCGGTCCCGGTCGAGGTGCTGGGGCTGAACGGCACGCCCGAGGCCGGCGACGTGCTGAACGTGGTCGAGACCGAGGCGCAGGCGCGCGAGATCGCGGATTACCGCATCCAGGCCGCCAAGGACAAGCGCGCCGCCGCCGGTGCCGCGATCACGCTGGACCAGATGCTCGCCAAGGCCAAGGCGGACGAGAGCGTCGCCGAACTGCCGGTGGTCATCAAGGCCGACGTGCAGGGCTCGGCCGAGGCCATCGTCCAGGCGCTGGAAAAGATCGGCAACGACGAGGTGCGCGTCCGCGTGCTGCATTACGGCGTCGGCGCGATCACCGAATCGGATGTCGGCCTGGCCGAGGCCAGCCAGGCGCCGGTCATCGGCTTCAACGTCCGGGCCAATGCCCCGGCGCGGAACGCCGCCAACCAGAAAGGGGTCGAGATCCGCTATTACTCGATCATCTACGACCTGGTGGATGACATCAAGGCGGCGGCCTCGGGCCTGCTTTCCGCAGAGGTGCGCGAGAACTTCATCGGCTATGCCGAAATCAAGGAAGTCTTCCGCGTCTCGGGCGTCGGCAATGTCGCCGGCTGCCTCGTGACCGAGGGCGTGGCGCGTCGCTCGGCCGGCGTGCGCCTGCTGCGCGACAACGTGGTGATCCACGAAGGCACGCTGAAGACGCTCAAGCGCTTCAAGGACGAGGTCAAGGAAGTGCAATCCGGCCAGGAATGCGGCATGGCCTTCGAGAATTACGACGACATCCGCAAGGGCGATGTCATCGAGATCTTCGAGCGCGAGGAAGTGCAGCGCCAGCTGTGATCCCCGCGGACAGCGGCAAAGGGGGCGGGCCTGCGGGTCCGCCCTTTTTCATGCCCGGACCCCGGCAGGAACGCCCACCTGCCGACATGGCAACGCCGACGCCTTGCGTGCGCCGCCTTCTCCGTTTCCCCAATACCCCCGCCGGAGGCCGGCGACAGGGCAAGCGAAAAACAGAACGGGGCCCGCAAAGGGGCCCCGTTCCGCGATCATGGACACGTTGCTGTCGCCTCAGGTCAGGACGGGCTTGCCCTCATAGGTCTTGCTGCCTACTCGGACCACGATGTTCCCGTTCGCCTGCTGCCGTTCAAAGATCCCCTGGACCGAAATGCAACTGCCGATCGTGATCGTGCGAATCATGTCCGATCTCCTCCTCTACAGGATTTCAGAATTGTCGCAAAATCGTCAAATGTTAACCGGGAATGTCGCAGACTCAGGCAGATGGACGATAAAGCCGGAACCAGCGTGACCGATATGTCTCATATCCAGTCGCGCAGGATCGGAATCAGCGGCAGATCCGCCGGCGGCATGGGATATTTGCTCAATTCTGCGGCACGGGCCCAGGCCAGGTTCTGCCCTTCCTGCGGCACCGGCACGCCTTGCCAGCGCCGGCAGGCGAACAGCGGCATCAGCAGGTGAAACTCCTCATAGGCATGGCTGGCGAAGGTCAGCGGCGCCAGGCACGAGCGCCAGGTCTCGATCCCCAGCTCCTCGTGCAATTCGCGGATCAGCGCGGCCTCGGGCGTCTCGCCCGGCTCGACCTTCCCGCCCGGAAACTCCCACAGGCCCGCGAGGGACTTGCCCTCGGGGCGCTGCGCCAGCAACACGCGGCCGTCTGCGTCGATCAGCGCGACGGCCGCGACAAGCACCGTCTTCATGAGCGGTAATCGGCGTTGATGTCGATGTAGCGATGCGTCAGGTCGCAGGTCCAGACCGTGCGCCGGCCCCTGCCCAGCCCCAGGTCGACGCCGATCACCAGATGGTCGCGCTTCATATAGGCGCTGGCCTGCCCCTCGTCATAGCCGGGCGCGCGCCAGCCGTTCTCGGCCAGCACCATGTCGCCGAAGCGGATGGTCAGCCGGTCGCGGTCGGCCTCGGCCCCGGACTTGCCGACCGCCATGACCACGCGGCCCCAGTTCGCGTCCTCGCCGGCGATGGCGGTCTTGACCAGCGGCGAATTGGCGATGGCCATGGCGACGCGATGCGCGTCGGCATCGCTGGTGGCCCCCGTCACCTGCACCTCGACGAATTTCGTCGCGCCCTCGCCGTCCTTGACCACCTGCTGCGCCAGATCCAGCATCACCTGCGACAACGCCTTGCCGAAGGCCCGCGCCGGGGCCGAGCGCAGGTCAGTGATCGGCGCCGCCTTGGACTTGCCGGTCGCTGCCAGGATCAGCGCATCCGAGGTCGAGGTGTCGCTGTCCACGGTAATGGCGTTGAAGGTCTGGTCCATGCGCGCCGACAGCATGCGCTGCAGCAGCGCCGGCGCGATTTGCGCATCGGTAAAGACATAGACCAACATCGTCGCCATGTCGGGCGCGATCATGCCCGAGCCCTTGGCGATGCCGGTGATGTTGATGGTGCCCCCGTCGCCCTCGAAGCTGGCCGCCGCGCCTTTCGGAAAGGTGTCGGTGGTCATGATGGCGCGTGCCGCGCCGGCCGCGCCGGCCGCATCCAGGTTGGCGGCCAGATCGCCGATCACCGCGGTGATGCGCTCGGCCGGCAGCGGCTCGCCGATCACCCCGGTCGAGGAGGAAAACACCCGCTCGCGCGGCACCCCAAGCGCCTTGGCGACGCCGCCGGTGACGGCATCCACCGCCTCCTGCCCGTTCTTGCCGGTGAAGGCATTGGCATTGCCCGAGTTCACGATGATCGCCGCGCCCTGGGCGGTGTCCTGCTTCAGCGCCAGCTTGGCCTGGCAGTCCAGCACGCTGGCCGCACGGGTCGAGGATTTGGTGAAGGCGCCGGCGATGGCCGTGCCCGGTGCCAGCCGGACCAGCATGACATCGGTACGGCCCTGGTATTTCACCCCCGCCGCGCCCGAGGCGAACTCGGCCCCCTCGATCACCGGCAGGTCGGGAAAGCGCGCCGGCGCCAGCGGCGAGACCGGGTTCTTGGGCTTCACCGCCGCCGCCACCGCCGCCTCGGCCCGTGCCTCGAGGCCGGCAGCGGTTTCCTTCAGCGCCGCCTTCAGCTTTTTCAGCTTCTTCTTCAGCGCCTTCAGCTTTTCGGCATCGGAAAGCCGGGACTTCTTGTCATCCGTCTTGGCCATCGCTCACTCTCCCAGGATGTCGGTCTTGTTCAGCAGGTCGGGGGCGAGCCCTTCGGTCTTTTCGACCTTGGCTTCGGAGACGCGCTTTTCGATCTCGGCCTGCACCTTGTCACGACGGACCTGCACGGCCAGCTGCTCCTTGATCTCGTCGAAGGCGGGGGGCGTGACCTCGCGCGTGTCGTTCAGCTTGATGACATGCCAGCCGAACTGGGTCTCGACCGGTTCCGAGACCTGGCCCTTTTCCAGCGCCTTCACGGCTTCGGCAAAGGGCGCGACCATCTGCTCGGGCTGGAACCAGCCCAGGTCGCCCTTGTTCGGGCCGGAATTGTCGGTCGATTTCTCCTCGGCCAGCACGCCGAAATCGGCGCCCTCGGCCAGTTGCTTGGCGATGGCCTCGGCCTCCTCCCTGGTCTTCACCAGGATATGGGCGGCATTGTATTCGACCCCGGGTTCGGCCTGGCCGCCGAAGGCCTGGTCATAGGCGGCTTTCAGCTCGGCCTCGTCCGGCTCGGCCGCGGCGATCTTTTCCAGCACCGAGCCGGCCAGATAGGCGCGCTTCTCGATCTCCAGCGCCACGGTATCGCGCTTGCTCAGCGGCTCGGCCGCCTGGGCCACGGCGGTCTGGCGGATCATCTGGTCCAGCATCAGATCCCACAGTGCCGTATCCGGCAGGCCCTGGGTCGCCTGCGCGTCCAGCCCCTGCCGCATGGCGACCATCTGGCCCAGCGTGATCGCCTCGCCATTGACGGTGGCGACGACCGTATCGGCATCCTGCGCCAGCACGGGCAGGGCCGAGACGGTCCCCGAAAGCAGCACGGAGACGGCAAGAAGCGGTTTCAGCATAGGTTTCCCCTTCATGGGACGGCGCGTCCACGCAGAGGTGAACGGGCGCAAGCGTTGACAGTGGGCCGGCCGGGGCATACATCCGGCGCAACCGAAAATGCGCGCCCGTCGCCGTTTTTCCGGCCCAAGTGATAGGGCAAGGCGAATGGTGCCGGCAAGTGGGCGGAACGTCCCGCGCACCCCCAGATACGCGATTTTGAAGGTTCATATGCTCGGCATCGGAAACTTGGCGAAACTGGTCTTTGGCACGCCCAACGACCGCAAGGTGAAATCGGTCCGGCCGCTGGTGGCCCAGATCAACGCGCTGGAGGAACAGTTCCGCGCCCTCTCCGATGCGGAACTGATCGGCAAGACCCGCGAATTGCAGGGCCGCGCGCAGGCAGGCGAGGATCTGGACAAGCTTCTGCCCGAGGCCTTTGCCAATTGCCGCGAGGCGGCGCGCCGCGCGCTTGGCCTGCGCGCCTTCGACACGCAGCTGATGGGCGGCGTCTTCCTGCACCAGGGCAATATCGCCGAGATGAAGACCGGCGAGGGCAAGACCCTGGTCGCGACCTTCCCGGCCTATCTGAATGCCTTAGCGGGCAAGGGCGTGCATGTCGTCACCGTCAACGACTACCTGGCGAAACGCGACGCGCATTGGATGGGCAAGGTCTTTGCGCAGCTCGGCATGACCACCGGCGTCGTCTATCCCTTCCAGCCGGACGAGGAAAAGCGCGAGGCCTATCGGGCCGACGTGACCTATGCCACCAATAACGAGCTGGGCTTCGACTACCTGCGCGACAACATGAAGGGCTCGATCGAGCAGATGACCCAGCGCGGGCATTTCTTTGCCATCGTGGACGAGGTCGACTCGATCCTGATCGACGAGGCGCGCACGCCGCTGATCATCTCGGGGCCCAGCCAGGACCGCAGCGCGCTTTACAAGACGCTCGACGCCTTCATGCCCGAACTCGCGCCCGAGCATTACAAGCTGGACGAAAAGACCCGCAACGCCACCTTTACCGAGGAAGGCAACGAATTCCTGGAAAAGCGCCTGCAGGCGGCGGGCGTGCTGCCCGAGGGCCAGACGCTTTACGACCCCGAATCGACCACCATCGTCCACCACGCCAATCAGGCGATGCGGGCGCACAAGCTGTTCATGCGCGACCAGCATTATATCGTGCGCGACGACGAGGTGGTGCTGATCGACGAATTCACCGGCCGGATGATGAAGGGCCGCCGACTGTCGGACGGGTTGCACCAGGCCATCGAGGCCAAGGAAGGCGTCGCCATCCAGCCCGAGAACGTGACGCTGGCTTCCGTCACCTTCCAGAACTATTTCCGGCTCTACGACAAGCTCTCGGGCATGACCGGCACCGCCGCCACCGAGGCCGAGGAATTCGCGGAAATCTACAAGCTCGGCGTGGTCGAGGTGCCGACCAACCGCCCGGTACAGCGCATCGACGAGCATGACCGCGTCTATCGCACCGCGACCGAGAAATACGCCGCCGTGATCGAGGCGATCAAGGAAGCCCATGCCAAGGGCCAGCCGATCCTGGTCGGCACGACGAGCATCGAGAAATCCGAGATGCTGTCGCAGATGCTGAGCAAGGAAGGCATCCAGCACAACGTGCTGAACGCCCGCCAGCACGAGCAGGAGGCCAAGATCGTCGCCGACGCCGGCAAGCTCGGCGCCGTGACCATCGCCACCAACATGGCCGGCCGCGGCACCGACATCCAGCTGGGCGGCAATGTCGAGATGAAGGTGATGGAGGCGCTGGCCGCCGATCCCGAGGCGAACCCCGATGAGGTCCGCGCCCGCATCGAGGCCGAGCACGCCGCCGAGAAGCAGGCGGTGCTGGATGCCGGCGGCCTTTTCGTGCTGGCGACCGAGCGCCACGAAAGCCGCCGCATCGACAACCAGCTGCGCGGCCGCTCGGGCCGCCAGGGCGACCCCGGCCGCTCGCTGTTCTTCCTGTCGCTGGAAGACGACCTGATGCGCATCTTCGGCTCGGAACGGCTGGACAAGGTGCTGTCGACGCTGGGCATGAAGGATGGCGAGGCCATCGTCCACCCCTGGGTCAACAAGTCGCTGGAACGCGCCCAGGCCAAGGTCGAGGGCCGCAACTTCGACATCCGCAAGCAATTGCTGAAATTCGACGACGTGATGAACGACCAGCGCAAGGCGATCTTCAGCCAGCGCCTGGAAATCATGCATACCGACGAGGTCGGGGACATCGCCGCCGACATGCGCGCGCAGGTGATCGACGACCTGGTCGACCGGCATCTGCCACCCCGCGCCTATGCCGAGCAATGGGACGTCCAGGGCCTGCATGACGCGGTGGTCGACAAGCTGAACATGGACCTGCCCGTCGCCGATTGGGCGGCCGAGGACGGCGTGGACCAGGACGGGATCCGCGAACGCATCCAGCAGGCCACCGATGCCTATATGGCGCAGAAGGCCGAGCAATTCGGCTCCGAGAACATGCGCCAGATCGAAAAGCAGGTGCTGCTGCAACAGATCGACAGCAAGTGGCGCGAGCATCTGGTGACGCTGGAGCATCTGCGCTCGGTCGTGGGCTTCCGCGGCTATGCGCAGCGCGACCCGCTATCGGAATACAAGACCGAGGCCTTCCAGCTGTTCGAGACCATGCTGGACGGGCTGCGCTTCGACGTGACCCAGCAACTGGCCCGCATCCGCCCGCTGACCGATGCCGAGCGCGAGCAGATGCTGCGCGAATACCAGCAGCAACAGGCGGCGGTCGAGGCGCAGATGCACCCCGAACACGAGGAAGCCGAGGGCGGCGAGGTCTCGGGCCGGGTCGCCGGCTTCGACGAGACCGATCCCACCACTTGGGGCAACCCGTCGCGCAACGATCCCTGCCCCTGCGGCTCGGGCAAGAAGTTCAAGCACTGCCACGGCGCGCTGGCGTGATTTGGGGGCCTTCGGGCCCCCTTCTTCATCCCGCCGCGAAGATGGCCGGCCCGGCATGGGTATTTGGAAAACGGTGAAGAGCCGGGCGCACCGCTTGGGCTTTCACCGTTTCTCAAATACTCATATCGCAACGGAGCAGCCGACCAGGCGCCGCTAATCCGGCACCAGCATGTAGCCGGTTCCGCGCACGGTCTGCAGGTAGCGCGGCTCCTTGGGATCGGGCTCGATCTTGCGGCGCAGGCGGGTGATCTGCACGTCGATGGCGCGTTCCGAATTCTCGCCCGCCTCCTCCGACGGGCTGCGGCCCAGATCCTCGATCAGCGCGCCGCGGCTGACCGGCTGGCGCGGCGTGTCGGCAAGGCGCCTGAGCAGCGCCTGCTCGGTTCCCGTCAGGCGCAGCGGCGCATCGCCCTGCCACAGTTCGCCCTTGTCGGCATCGTAGCGCAGGGGCCCCAGCGACAGGAACTTCGGCCCCTTGGGTTCGGTCGCCGGGATACGGCGCAGGATGGCGGCGATGCGCAAGAGCAGCTCGCGCGGCTCGAAGGGTTTCGGCAGGTAATCGTCGGCGCCGCTTTCCAGCCCCTCGATGCGGTCGCCCGTCTCGCCCTTGGCGGTCAGCAGCAGGATCGGCGTGGTCATGCGCCGGCGCAGGTCGCGGGTCAGCGAGAACCCGTCCTCGCCCGGCATCATCACGTCGAGCACGATCAGGTCGAAATCCAGCCCGTCAAGCAGGCGCCGGGCATGGGCGGCGTCGCGCGCCGTGGTCACCAGGAAACCGTTGCGCATCAGGAAGCGGCGCAGCAGGCTGCGGATGCGTTCGTCGTCGTCGACGACCAAGATATGGGCGGCGGGCTGCGGATCGGAAGCAGGATCGGGAGCGGTCATGGCGACTCGGGCAGTTCTTTCAGCGCACGATACTGGCGCAGCGTGTCGCGGTCCATCATCGCCTCCAGCACCTGCCGGAAGCCCGCCACCGCCTGCGGTCCGGCGGCGCGATAGGCGGCGCGCATGCGGGCGCGCTGCGCCTCGGACAGACGGCGTTCCAGCGCCGCGCCCTTGTCGGTCAGGTAGAGCTGGCGCTCGCGCCGGTCGCGGCGGCCGATGCGGCTTTCGACCAGCCCGTCCTCGATCAGCGTGCGCAAGACCCGGTTCAGCGATTGCTTGGTCACACCCAGCACGTCCAGCAGCGCCGTCACCGTCAGGCCCGGCTCGCGATGGATGAAATGGATCGCCCGGTGATGGGCGCGGCCGTAATCCAGCTCGGCCAGAATCAGGTCGGGATCGGCGGTAAAGGCGCGATAGGCGAAGAACATCGCCTCGATGCCGCGGCGAAGCTGGTCATCGGTCAGGAACAGCAGGCTTTCCCCGCCTGCCGGCGCGACATTCACCTTGTTCTGCATGGCCTTCCCTTCGCTGCGTGGCCCTTATTACGTCAGGCTTGTTGACTTTCCAACCATGAATGGATAGCCCAGACCTCAAGTTGCGCAATTTTCTTTGCCAGACATGCTCTGACGGCGCAACATTCCGCAAACAGAACCGGCCGGAGGGAAAAATGGCGGGCGCATATGACGATCGTGACGGCAAGATCTGGATGGATGGCAAGCTGGTGGAGTGGCGCGAGGCGAATGTCCACATCCTGACCCATGCGCTGCATTACGCCAGCTCGGTCTTCGAGGGCGAGCGCTGCTACAGCGGCAAGATCTTCAAGGGACACGAGCATTCGCTGCGGCTGATCGAATCGGCCCGGCTTCTGGACATGCAGTCGCCCTATACCGCCGAGGAGATCGACGCGGCGAAAACCGCCGTGCTGGAGGCCAACGGCTTCAAGGACGCCTATGTCCGCGCGGTGATGTGGCGCGGCTCGGGCGAGGACATGGGGGTTTCGGCGCGCCGCAACCCGGTGCGCATGGCCGTCGCCGCCTGGGAATGGGGCAGCTATTACGGCGATGCGAAATGGCAGGGCGCCAAGCTCGACATCGCTAAGTGGAAGCGGCCCAGCCCCGAGACCATCCCCACCGCCGCCAAGGCCGCCGGGCTTTACATGATCTGCACCATGTCCAAGCACGCCGCCGAGGAAAAGGGCTGCTCGGACGCGCTGTTCATGGACTGGGAGGGCTATGTCGCCGAGGCCACCGGCGCCAATATCTTCTTCGTCAAGGACGGCGAGGTGCATACGCCGCTGGCCGACCGCTTCCTGAACGGCATCACCCGGCAGACGGTCATCCAGATGCTCAAGGACAACGGCACCGCCGTGCATGAACGCCGGATCAAGCCCGAGGAGCTGGCGGATTTCCAGGAATGCTTCCTGACCGGCACCGCGGCCGAGGTGACGCCGGTCGGGCAGATCGGCGACTGGCATTTCCAGGTCGGCGGCACCACCCGCAAGATCGCCGAGGATTACGAAAAGCTGGTCCGCAGCTGATCGCTGGACCGAAATGGAAACCCGGCCGGGCGGCAGCGCCCGGCCGGGTTCGCATTGCCGGGGCCGGGATCAGACCCGATGGCCGCGCTCGATCCGGGCAAATTCGGCGGCGCGGCGATTCGCCTCTTCGCTGTTGCGGATACGGGGCCGCATGCGCAGGGCGGCGATGGCCGGGTGAAGGCCGGATTCGCGTTCCTGCCGCGTATAGTATTGCGTGCGGCCGGAACTGCTTTCGTGACTGCGGTCTGCGATATGTCTGGTCATGTCGGTCTTCCTCCCGCGCGGGAGTATAGCGCGGATGCGGCGGCATTTCACCCCTTGCGGACAGGGCTGCGACCCTAGGCCGCCTTGATGCCGGGGGCAGCGGCCAGCATGGCGTGCAGCGCCACCGGATCCTCGTTGGCGCGCAGCTTGGCGCGCAGATCCTGGTCGCGCAGCGTGCGCGAGACCAGCGCCAGAGCCTTGAGGTGATCGACGCCCGAATTCTTGGGCGCCAGCAGCGCAAAGATCAGGTCCACCGGCTGGCGGTCCACCGCGTCGAAATCCAGCGGCTTTTCCAGCCGCAGGAACAGGCCGACCACATGCTCAAGCCCGTGCAGCCGGGCATGGGGCAGCGCGACGCCATGGCCGACCCCGGTGGGGCCCAGGGTCTCGCGCTCTTGCAGCGCGTCCAGCGTCTGCGCGGCGTCCACGCCATAGACGGCCCGCGCCTGTTCGGCAATTTCCTGGAACAACCGTTTCTTGCTGGTGGTCTGGCTCATCGTCCGCACGGCGGCGGGGGAGAGAATGTCGCTGATCTGCATGTCGCCCGAAAATTGTCAAGGCCCGGCCGCGGGCTGCGCGGCCGGGACGTTTGGTTCAACAAGACTGCCCTTCTGTGTCAGTCTAGCCCAGGTTGCGGGGGTCGATCCAGCCCACGTTGCCGTCGTCGCGGCGGTGAACCACGTTCACGCCCCCATGTTTCTCGTTGCGGAAGACCAGCAGCGGGCTGCCGGACAGTTCCATCTGCATCACCGCGTCGCCGACCGACAGGGTGGGCACGCGGGTCTCCATCTCGGCAATGATCATGGGTTGCAGGCCGTCGGCCTGCGTTTCCCATTCGTCCTCATCGGCGGCCAGCACATACATTCCCGCCTGCTCGAATTCAACCGGCTGGGTCCGGTCCTTGTAGTGGTCCTTGAGCCGGCGCTTGTAGCGGCGCAGTTGCTTGTCCATCCGTTCGCGGCATTGCTCGAAGGCCGCATAGATGTCGGTGGCCCCGCCCTTGGCCTGGGCGGTCAGCCCGGTCGAGAGATGCACCACGGCATCGCAGATGAATTCATGCGCGTTGCGGGAAAAGATCACCGTCGCATCCGTCGGGCGTTGCGAATATTTCTCAACGGTGGCACCGAGTTCGGTCTTGACATGAGTCGAAAGCGCATCGCCCACGTCGATCTGTTTTCCGCTGATCTGATAGCGCATGGTGGTCCGTCCTTTCGGTTGCCCGGCCTGGTCGTCACAGCCCTCGCGGCGGCACCGTCCGGGTTTCTTCGGCCCGGCGTCCTGCCCGGCCATATCCTCATTTGGTGATAGCCACGTCCCGGTGTCAACGGCTGCGCGCAAGGGATCGTCACGTCCTCGCGTTCAGTTCATGCGGAAGGTTTCGCCCAGGTAGACGCGGCGGACCTGCGGGTCGGCCACGATCTCGGCCGTGGTGCCGGCTTTCAGCACATGGCCGTCGTGCAGGATATAGGCGCGGTCGACGATTTCCAGCGTCTCGCGGACGTTGTGATCGGTGATCAGCACGCCGATGCCGCGGCTTTTCAGGTCGTGGACCAGGGCGCGGATCTCGCCCACGGCGATGGGATCGACGCCGGCGAATGGTTCGTCCAGAAGCAGATAGGCCGGATCGGCTGCAAGGCAGCGGGCGATCTCGACCCGGCGCCGCTCGCCCCCCGACAATGCCATGGCCGAGGCATTGCGCAGATGGCCGATCGAGAAATCGCCCAGCAGCTCCTCCAGCCGCTCGCGGCGCTGGTGGACATGCGGCTCGACCAGTTCCAGGACGGCCATGATGTTCTGCTCGACCGTGAGGCCGCGAAAGATCGACATCTCCTGCGGCAGGTAGCCGATGCCCATCTGGGCGCGGCGATACATCGGCAGGCGCGTCGCGTCCTGCCCGTCGATCAGCACCTGGCCCGAATCAGGCGCGACCAGCCCGGCCACGCAATAGAAGCAGGTGGTCTTGCCCGAGCCATTGGGCCCCAGCAGCGCCACCACCTCGCCGCGCTCCAGGTCCAGCGCCACGTCGCGGATCACCGGGCGGTTGCGATAGGATTTGCGCAGGCCGCGAACGCGCAGCCCCTGCTTTTCGGCCATGGCGTCAGTTCTCCGGCTGCAGGACGCTGCGCACCCGGCCCGAGGCTTCGGCGGTGCCGCTTTCCAGGTTCACCGTCACCTTGTCACCCGCCAGCAGGTTGCCGCCCTGGCTCAGCAGCACGTCGCCGGTCAGGACGATGGTGCCGGTCTCGACATCGTAATCGGCCGCCTGCGCCTCGGCCGCGTCCTCGCCGCTGGCCAGGGTGACGTTGCCCTGCGCGTGCAAGGCGCTGATGCGGCGCTGGTCGCCCTGGGCATAGGTCACGGTCACGCTGTCCGCCGCAAGCCGCATGGCACCCTGGCCGATCAGCACATTGCCCGAAAACGTGGCCTGGCCGGATTTCTGGTCGACCGTCAGCGAATCGGCCGTGACCTCGACCGGTTCCTTGATATCCTGGGCGCTGCCAAAGCCCCTGGCCTGCCCCAGCGCCGGGCCCGCCGCCAGCATCAGCGACAGGATCACGGGCAAAAGCGGTCCGGGCCGGATCATCGGATTTCCTTTCTGGCGCCCGAAGGCCCCCTATGCGGCCGGCGGCGCCGGGTCATGGCCGGTATATCAAGCGGACTCCGCCGCTCAAATCAAGAACGTGATCGCCGCTGCCCTCCCCCGAGGGGCGAAACTCCATCCGCCCCGCCGTCAGCCGGCCGAAAGGGGCCAGCACATTGACCTCCTCCTCGGAAAGCAGCGTGCCTTCGGTGGTCGAGGCCAACAGTTCCGGTGCGGTCAGCACCCAGCCGTCGGCGGTGGTCATGCGCACCCCCTCGGCCAGCCGGACCTGCTGGTCGCGCATCGAGGCGGCCCCGGCGCTGACATCCGCCGCCCGCCCGTCGCTGGCCCGCAGCGTCAGGCGCACCGCCTGCGCCTGGGTGCCGCTGCTGCGGTCGCCGGGCCGGGCCTCGGCGGCCGCGATGCTCAGCTGCGCGCCATCGCGGGTCACGCCGGCATAGGTCGGGCTGGTCACCGCCTGCCGCTCGGCCAGTTCGCGCGGGTCCACATCGGCATAGGGAATGCTCGCCTCGGGGTCGGGCTTGCGGCCCAGCAGGAACAGCACCGACAGGATCGCCAGCGCCGTCAGCGGCAGGATCACCTGCAGCCAGGCCACGATGCGCGAGCGGGTGCCCACCGTCAGACAAGCCCCGTGCGCAGGAAGTCGTGGATATGGATCAGCCCGGCCGGCATCCCTTCGGGCGTGACTACGAACAGGCAGGTGATGCGGCGGGCCTGCATCTCGGCCAGCGCCGCTTCGGCCAGTTGGTCGGGGCCGATGGTGCGCGGGTTGCGGGTCATCACCTCGGCGGCGCTATGGTCCAGCAGCCCCTGCATGTGCCGCCGCAGGTCGCCGTCGGTGATGATGCCGGTCAGCCGCCCCGCGGCATCCGTCACCCCGGTCACGCCGAAGCTTTTCTGGCTGATGGTCAGCAGCGCCTCGGCCATGGGCGCGGTCTCGGCCACCAGCGGCATGTCGCGGTGCATCAGGTCGGCCACTTTCGACAGTTTCGCGCCCAGCTTGCCGCCGGGATGGAAGGTGCGGAAATGCTCGGGCGTGAACTGGCGATGCTCCATCAGCGCCACGGCCAGCGCATCGCCCAGCGCGATGGTCATGGTGGTCGAGGTGGTGGGCACGATGCCGGTGCCGCAGGCCTCGGGCGCCTGGGGCAGGACCAGCGCCACGTCGGCCTGGCGCAGCAGCGTCGATTGCGCCCGCCCGGCGACGCCGATCAGCGGGATCTGGAAGCGCCGGGTATGGGCGATCAGGTCGGCCAGTTCCGGCGTCTCGCCGGAATTGGACAGCACCAGCGCCACGTCGCCCTGCGTCACCATGCCCAGGTCGCCATGGCTCGCCTCGGCCGGGTGGACGAATTGCGCCGGCGTCCCGGTCGAGGCCAGCGTGGCCGCGATCTTGCGCCCGACATGGCCGGACTTGCCCATGCCGGACACGACCACGCGGCCGCGCGCGGCCAGGATGGTCTCGACCGCGCGGTCGAAGCTGTCGCCAAGGCCGTCGGCCAGCAGGGCCAGCCCCTCGGCCTCGGTGCGGATCACCCGGCGGGCGGTATCGAGATATGCGCTCATGGCCCGCTACCTAGTGATGGAAGATGTCGTTTTCATCCCCCCAGCCCAGCAGGTCCAGATGGGCGCGGGTGGGAAGAAAGTCGAAACAGGCCTGCGCCAGGTCCAGCCGCCCCTCGCGCGCCAGCCGCTTTTCCAGCTCGGCCTTCAGCGCATGCAGATGCAGCACGTCCGAGGCGGCATATTCCAGCTGCGCCTCGGACAGATCCGCCGCGCCCCAGTCGCTGGTCTGCTGCTGCTTGGAGATGTCGACGCCGACCAGTTCCGAAAGCAGGTATTTCAGCCCGTGCCGGTCGGTATAGGTGCGCACCATCTTGCTGGCGATCTTGGTGCACCAGACCGGCTGCGTCACCACGCCGAAGGCCGCCTCCAGCGCGGCGATGTCGAAGCGGCCGAAGTGGAACAGCTTCAGCACCTGGGGATCGGCCAGCATCCGCACCAGGTTCGGCGCCTGCCGCTGGCCCTGGGCGATCTGCACCAGATGCGCATTGCCGTCGCCCGAGGACAGCTGCACCAGGCACAGCCGGTCGCGGCGCGGATCGAGCCCCATCGTCTCGGTGTCGATGGCCACGACCGGACCCAGGTCCAGATCGTCCGGCAGGTCGTTTTGATAAAGGGTGATGGTCATCTGTGGCTTCTCGGGCTGCGGGTTTGGGTTGCTGTAACCCCAATGCCCCCGCCTGCGCCAGCCCCGGCTTCGGATCTCGGTATCCCGCGACCCGTCATTCTGCGAGGAACATCGCGCCCGGCCGGGAAAGTGACGCAGATGCGCAACAATCCCGACTGTTTTACTGAGATAAGGCCGAATTTCCGAGTAAAATACTTGTGTTCATGGCGGGCAGCCCGGTAAATCGCGCCAGTTCCAAACGACTCAAGGCAAATGACCATGAAATTGCGCCGAATTCTTCCGCTGGCCGGGGTGTCCTCTCTGGCGCTGGCGACGGCCCTTTACGCCCAGGACAACCAGAACGCCGAGACCGTGGTCCTCAATCCGATCACCCTGGTCGCCGATGGCCAGGAGAATGTCGAGGCGACCGGCGGCGTTTCCGTCACCCCCGAGGACATCGAGGCGCTGCAGCCCGCCGATGTCTCGGAACTGTTCGCGCGCGAATCCTCCATCACCGTCTCGGGTGGTGGCGGACCGGCGAAGAAGGTCAGTGTCTTCGGCATCGAGCAATCGCTGCTTGCCGTTACCGTGGACGGCGTGCCGCAAGCGCAGACCAGCTGGCACCATACCGGCTCGAACGTGATCGACCCGGCCTTCCTGAAATCGGTCGAAGTCGAAGCCGGCGCAGCAGCAGCCGACTCTGGTTTTGCCGCCGCAGCGGGTGCGCTGCGCTACGAGACGGTGGGCGCGCTCGATCTGCTGGAAGCGGGACAGAACGTCGGCGGCCGTGCAGCACTTTCCTATGGCTCGAATGGTCGCGGCTTCTCGGGCAGCCTGGCCGGCTATGGCCGGAGCGGCGGGTTCGACTGGTTCATCATGGCCCACGGCTCGAACGGCGACAATTACGACAACGGTGACGGCAAGGAAGTACTGGGCACCGAACCTGCGGCGCGCAATGTCTTGGCCAAGCTGGGCTATGAGTTCGAGGGGCACCGGATCGAGCTTGGCCTGGAGCGCAGCCGTGACGAGGCCGATCGTCTGATCAAGGCGAATATGGGCCTTGCCGGCGACGAGGTTCATCCGCTGAAGGTCAGCCGTGACACGGTCAAGCTGACCTATACCTCGACCGAGCCGACCGACATGTGGGATCCCGAGGTTTCGCTTTACTTCAGCCAATACGAATACTGGCGACCGAATTATCTGACACTGCGCAGAGACGAAAATGGTGACCCGACCTATGTTTCTGCGAATAACGGCAACGCAATTTTCGAGGAGGAACAGTTCGGCGGCAAGGTGCAGAACACCTTTACGATCAACACCGGCAAGATCACCGCAGGGGTCGATTTCAACCAACACGACTACGCCACAGACAACTATGGCGCTGGCAACAACAACCGTCGTTACCGCAACTTCTCGACGAGCCAGATCGGCGTCTTCGCCCAGGGTCGGTTCGAGTTCCAGAACGGCTTCAGCCTTTCGACCGGCGCGCGCTACGACGCGCATCGCTTTACCGATTGGAACGGCGAGCGGTTCAGCGATTCCGGCGCCAGCGTGAATGGCACCCTCGCCTATCGCGTCAACGACAGTATCGAGGTTTTCGCGGGTGCTTCGCGCACCTGGCTGGGCTACGTCATCGGCGATTACGGCTATGTCCATGCCCGCAGCAACGCCTTCGTCACCGACCCGAACTTGGACACGGGCACGGCCAAGAACCTCAAGGTCGGAGCGAACTTTAACGGCGACGCCTGGCAGGCCGGCATCACGGTCTTCGACACGAAGATCGACGGACTGCTGAGCTACGAATCCTCGACCCTGCTGACCAACCGCACCGAGGAATATCGCAGCAAGGGCGTCACCCTGCATGGCACCTATGACTTCGGCAATACCCGGATCGGCGCCTCCTTCACCAAGGCGGACGTGACCGGCGATGGTGACGATGTCCTGCCCAACAACGGCGTCTATTTCATGCCGGTGGGCGAAACCGCCACGCTCTGGGTCGATCACGAACTGCCGGCATGGAACACGGTCCTGGGCGCCTCGGTGGAGTGGGCAGGCTCGATCGACGAGCGGGTGACCTCCACGACAACCTACTACAAGCAGCCGTCCTATACCGTGGTCAACGCCTATGCCGAGTGGACGCCCCAGGCATATGAGAACGTGGCAGTCCGGCTCAGCGTCGATAACCTGTTCGACAAGAACTATTACGAGCGTTCGGGTTATGCCGCGAATGATCGCAACGGTGGAATCGAGCCGGTCTGGGCGCCCGGTCGCACGATCACACTGGGCACGACGATGAAGTTCTGATCTCCTGCCCACTCGGACACGAACCGGAAAGGCCCCCTTCGCGGGGGCCTTTTCCTTATATCTCAGAAAGCAAAGATGATATTTGAAATATCATGATAGCCATGCTAGGCATCCATCATAAAGGATTGGAAATCACCGCATGATGACCTCGGCGCAGATGCGTGCGGCACGGGCCCTTCTTGGCATCGACCAGAAGCGGCTGGCCGAACTCTCGGGCCTGTCGGTTCCCACCATCCAGCGCATGGAGGCCAGCGACGGCAATGTGCGCGGCGTGGTCGAAAGCCTGACCCGCGTGGTCGAGGCGCTGGAGGCCGCCGGGATCGAGCTGATCGGCGAAGGCGCCGCCAGCCCCTCGGGCGGGCGCGGCGTGCGGCTGAAATCCGGTCCCAGGACGTAACCGCGACGGCGACCGCCGACGAAAGCCGACGATCCCGCCGCCCCCTTTTGCAAAGGTGCGGCACCAGATGACCCAGCAGGCCAGCGCAAGTCCCGGATTTGCGCCGCTGTTCACCCCGAAACTGATCACCGTCCTGCGCGAGGGCTATGGCGCGGCCGAGCTGCGCGCCGATGCCCTGGCCGGGCTGACCGTCGCCATCGTGGCGCTGCCCCTGTCGATGGCCATTGCCATCGCCTCCGGCGCCTCGCCGGCGCAGGGGCTCTATACCGCCATCATCGGCGGCTTCCTGGTCTCGGCGCTTGGCGGCTCGCGCTACCAGATCGGCGGGCCGGCGGGGGCCTTCATCGTGCTGGTCGCCGGGATCGTGGCGCAGCACGGCATGTCGGGGCTGATCCTGGCGACCTTCATGTCGGGACTGATGCTGGTGGCTATCGGGCTGCTCAGGCTGGGCACCTTCATCAAGTTCATCCCCTTTCCGGTGACGGTCGGCTTCACCGCCGGCATCGCCGTCATCATCTTCACCAGCCAGCTGAAGGAGATCTTCGGGCTGGCGCTGGCCCATGAGCCGGGCGAGCTGGTGGAAAAGATCCCCGCCCTCTGGCAGGCCCGCGCCAGCCTCAGCCCCGCGGCCCTGGGGATCGCGCTGGGAACCGTCGCGGTGATCCTGGGGCTGAAACGCACCCGGCCGCATTGGCCCGGCATGCTGATCGCCGTGGCGCTGGCGGCGGGCTTCACCGCGGCGGCGGGGGCGGATGTCGCGACCATCGGCAGCCGCTTCGGCGGCATTCCGTCCTCCCTGCCCGCCCCCGCTCTGCCGGGGCTGTCGCTGGACAAGGTGCTGGCGCTGCTGCCCGCAGCGGTCTCGCTGACGCTGCTCGGCGCCATCGAATCGCTGCTGTCGGCGGTGGTCGCGGATGGCATGACCGGCCGCCGCCACCGCTCGAATTGCGAGCTGGTGGCGCAGGGCGTGGCCAATATGGGCTCGGCGTTGTTCGGCGGCATCTGCGTCACCGGCACCATCGCGCGGACGGCGACCAATGTGCGCGCGGGCGCGCATGGGCCGGTGGCGGGGATGCTGCATGCGCTGTTCCTGCTGGGCTTCATGCTGCTGGCGGCGCCGCTGGCGTCTTATATCCCGCTGGCGGCGCTGGCCGGCGTGCTGGCGGTGGTGGCCTGGAACATGATCGAGAAACCGGCCATCGCCATCCTGCTGCGCTCGGGCTGGGGCGAGGCGGCGGTGCTGCTGGTCACCTTCGGGCTGACCATCTTCCGCGACCTGACCGAGGCCATCGTGGTCGGGCTGGCGCTCGGCTCGGTGCTGTTCATCCAGCGCATGAGCCAGGCCGTGGGGGTCGAGGCGCTGGTCGGCGCCGATACGGCCGACAGCGCCCAGCCGCGCTCGGACCAGCCGCAGCCGCGCGATGTGGTGGTCTATCGCATCTCGGGGGCGCTGTTTTTCGGCGCCACGGCCTCGATCGGCTCGGTCCTGGATCGCATCCAGGACGGGTTCCGGGTGCTGGTGGTGGATTTCAGCGCCGTGCCCTTCCTGGATTCCACCGGCGCCAACATGATCGAGGGGCTGGCGCACAAGGCGCAGCGCCGCGGCATCGCGCTGTGGCTGACCGGCACCAGCCGCGACATCCGCCGGGTGCTGCTGACCCACGGCCTGCGCCGTCCGCTGGTGCATTACGCCCCCACGGTCGAGGAGGCGCTGCGCCGGCGTCACGGATCCTAGCCTATTCCGCGCGGGCGGCGTCTGTTTCGGCGCCATGCCTCCGGCGGGAGTATTTTTGCAACGGTGAGAGCGGGGGCCGGAAAAGGGCGGCTCGATGGCCGCCCCGCACTCTCAGCCCATGCGCTCGGAGGCGTAGCTTCCCGGCGAAGCGGGGAAGACGACGGTCTTGTTGCCGTTCAGGAACACCCGGCGGTGAATATGGGCGTGGATGGCGCGGGCCAGCACCTGGCTTTCCACGTCGCGGCCCAGGCTGACATAATCCTCGGGCGATTGCGCGTGGGTCACGCGGATGATGTCCTGCTCGATGATCGGGCCCTCGTCCAGGTCGGCGGTGACGTAATGGCTGGTCGCGCCGATCAGCTTCACCCCGCGCTCGAAGGCCTGCTTGTAGGGATTGGCGCCCTTGAAGCTCGGCAGGAAGGAATGGTGGATGTTGATGATCCGCCCCGACATCTTGCGGCAAAGCTCATCCGACAGCACCTGCATGTAGCGCGCCAGCACCACCAGCTCGGCGCCCGAATCCTCGACCACGGCCATCAGCTGCGCCTCGGCCTGCGGCTTGTTCTCCTTGGTGACCTTGATGCAATGGAAGGGGATGTCGTGGTTCACCACCACCTTCTGATAATCCATGTGGTTCGAGATCACCGCCACGATGTCGATCGGCAGCGCGCCGATGCGCCAGCGATACAAGAGGTCGTTCAGGCAATGGCCAAAGCGGCTGACCATGATCACGACCTTCATCTTCTCGGCCTCGTCATGGATGGCGTATTGCATGTCGAAGGGCCTGGCCGGTTCGGCCAGACCTTCGCGCAACTCCTCCAGCCCCGCGCCTTCCTCGGAAACGAAGCTCACCCGCATGAAGAACTTGCCGGTCTCGGTATCGTCGAACTGGCTCGAATCGGTGATGTTGCAGCCGTGCTCGGCCAGAAAGCCGGCCACGGTGGCGACGATGCCGCGGGTCGAGGGGCAGGCGACCGTCAGCGTGTATTTCTTCATCTGGCTCTCCACTGAAAGGGCACGGGCCCTGGTTTCTTCCTTGTGCAAATATCCTCGGGGGGTCCGGGGGGGCGAAGCGCCCCCGGTGCGGCGGCGCGCTCAGGCGGTCAGCCCCTCGGGCTCGGGCCAGCCATTGGCCCGGCAGCAGGCGGTCAGCGTATTGGCCAAAAGGCAGGCGATGGTCATCGGCCCGACGCCGCCCGGCACCGGGGTGATGGCGCCCGCGACCCCTGCTGCACCCTCGAAATCCACGTCGCCGACCAGGCGCGTGCGGCCCTCCTCCTCGATGCGGTTGATGCCCACGTCGATCACCGTGGCGCCCGGCTTGACCCAGTCGCCGCGAATCATCCGCGGCCGGCCCACCGCCGCGACCAGGATGTCGGCGCTGCGGCACAGCCCCGCCAGATCCCGCGTCCGACTGTGCGCGATGGTCACCGTACAGCTTTCGTTCAACAACAGTTGCGCCATCGGCTTGCCGACGATGTTCGAGCGCCCGACCACCACCGCGTTCAGCCCGGCAAGATCGCCGAGGGCGTCGCGCAAGAGCATCAGGCAGCCCAAGGGCGTGCAGGGCACCATCGCCTTCTGCCCGGTGCCGAGCAGGCCCACGTTCAGCACATGGAAGCCGTCCACGTCCTTCCTCGGGTCGATGGCGTTGATCACCGCCTCGGCGTCCATATGCCCGGGCAGCGGCAGCTGCACCAGGATGCCATGGACGGCCGGATCGGCGTTCAGCCGGGCGATCAGCGCCAGCAGTTCCGCCTGCGGGGTCTCGGCCGGCAGCTTGTGCTCAAAGCTCGCCATGCCGGCCTCGCGGGTCTGGACGCCCTTGTTGCGGACATAGACCTGGCTGGCCGGATCCTCGCCCACCAGCACCACCGCCAGGCCGGGCGTGATCCCATGCGCCGCCTTCAGCCGGGCCACAGCCTCTGCAACCCGCCCCCGAACACCAGAAGCAAAACCCTTGCCGTCGATGATCCTTGCCCCCATAGGCCCGTTCTCCTTCGCATTCCGCATCCCTCGCGCAGACCCCGGCCCCTCCGCGCGCGGATAGCGCAGGCGCCGGCATGCGCAAGCCCGATTCATCGCGGGCCTGCCCGTTCCGGTTCGCCTCTATCCCCGTTGACGCCTTTTTCCAACCGGGCGGCGCAACGCTCAGGCCCTATTGCGACAAGGCGCAGTCGGTTTGCGACGCGGCCTCGCGCGGGCTGCGTCAGCCGAACAGGCGATCTGCGACAGTTGCCAGCCCCACGCCCATCAGCGCCAGCGCAACGCAGAGCGCCAGCCAGCGCAACGCCTGCGGCAGGCTGTCGCGCCCGCGCAGCCAGCGCCCGAAGCTGTGGAGCAGGAGCCAGGTCGCGATCGCGACCGCAAGCAGCAGCCAGCCGATCCTGGCAGCCGCCGATCCCAGCCAGGGCGACAGCAGCACCACCAGCAACCCCGCCAGCATGGCCAGGAACAGCATCTTGTCCGCCAGCATCCGCCAGTAGCTGCCGGGCATGGCAAAGCGCGCAAAGCCCGAGATCAGCCCGCCACCGGCCCGCAGCGCCGCCGCCCCGCGGCTGCCCAGCATGCGCAGGATGCCGTCGTCGGGCAGATCGTCGATCATGCGCGACAGGATCGCCATGGCGCGGCTGCTCCAGCCCGCGATCTCGGGCGGGCGCGGTCCGATGGGCTTGAAATCCTTGTAATGCGTGCCGAAACGCCGCAGGTCCAGCTCGGCCGCGTCCTTGACCCCCAGCGCCTGGGCGGCAGTCTCCTCGAAGGCGTCCTCGTCGATGCGGGCATCGCGCAGCTTGGCCTTGAGCAGCGCCAGCCGCCGGGCCTGGCCCGCCACTTCGCCATATTCCTCGCGCAGGATCTGGTTCTGGAACTCCTGTATCCAGGCGTTGCGCTCGGCCTCGGGGCGGTCGGACATCAGCGCCGCGACGATACGCTCGGCCCCGTCGAGCCGGCCCCACAGGATGTCATGCTCGCGCCAGTCCCGGTTCAGGAAGCCGCCGAAGGCACCGACGGCGATGCCCGCCAGCTTGTCGGGCCGCGGGTTCAGCCCGCTGTCGGCGGGGCTGACGCGGAACACCTCGACCTGCGAATGTTCCTGAAGCTCGGACCCCTCCAGGAAGGGATAGGTCATCACGTCATGCCAATGGAAATCGTCATAGACATCCAGAAGCGGCTGCAATTCGGGCTGGGCCAGGTCGGCGCGGATGCGGGCGCTGCTGGCGTCGAAGACCGCGCGCATGTCCCGGCCCAGCCGGGCCAGTGCCTTGTCCACCAGCGCCTTGATTTCCGTGCCGCGATAGATCTCGCGCGCCCTGCGATACCGCTGATCGAGCGTCGCAAGCTTCATCACCGCGCTGTATTCGGCCGAGATCAGCCCGTCCAGCCGAAGGATCTCGGCGCCGGCCAGCAGGGCCTGCGCCCGGCTGCCGTCGGGACTGGCCAGGCGGCGCAGCTCGGCCAGTTCCTCTTCGATCCGGACGCGCAGGGGCGCCAGCAGTTCCGGGGACAGGTGCAGCGCCACGTTCTCGCCCTGGATGCGCTCGCGCCGGTCCAGCGCCTCGTCGATATGGGCGCGCAGATGGATCAGCCGGCGCAGCCGGAAATCCAGGTCATAGCGGGACAGGTAGGCGTTCTCGGTCTCGCGGCCCTCGGCGTGATAGGCGCTGAAGTTCTCGTCGCGCCAGCCACGCAGGATCTGGCGCAGATACAGCGCCACGTCCGAATCCGGCGGGTATCCGGCCAGCCCGGCCACCATCGCCGACAGCCCGTCGGTGGTGCCATAGACCCGCAGGTGGTGATAAAGCGGGTAGTTCTGCGGGTATTGATAGGCGCCGGTCATCAGGTCGGCCAGGTCCATCCGGTCCAGGTCGGCCGGCTTGCGCCTTTGCCGCATCTTGCGCCCGGCCGCCTCGACCCGCCGCTGGTCCTCGCGCCAGCGGGTCTGCAAGGCGCCCAGCCGCTCCAGCCGCCGGTTCATGCGGGCAATGGCGCGGATATCGTCGCGGATCACCTCGTAGCGCGGCAGCCCGGTCAGCGCCAGCTGGGCGTTTTGCAGGAAATCGACCGGCTCGGACGGCTGGCCGGAGGGCGCGGGCGCCTCGGGGAAAGGGTCGATGAACAGAAGCTTGCGCTCGCCCGGCAGGGTGGTCGGGCGCGACGGGATCAGCCCGGTCGCATAGCTGAAGGGCCGGTTGTCCAGATAGCCGCCATCGGCGAACGGCCGGCCGGCATAATCCGGGTCGTGGTCGAAGAAGCGGGCAAAGCCGGCATCCTGCGCCGCGGCCGGCATGTCGGCAAAGCGCATCGGCGGAAAGGCCACCGGAAAGGACGAGGTGCAGCGCGCGGCAAAGGCCAGCATGGCCTCGTTTCCGGGGCCGAAATCGTTGCGGCCCGCCCCGTCATAGGCGAAATGGAACACCTTGCGGTGGACCCTTTCGTCCAGCCGCGCGCCGGTCAGGTGGATCGGCGCCTGCCGGCCGTGCAGGTCGGTGGCGGTGACGAACAGGTCCACCGTCTCGGCCAGCGGCCGGCCGTCGCCGGTCAGCCGGGCCAGCGTGTCGTGCAGCACCCGGAACATATGGCCGCCGTCCAGCAGCGATTCGGTCGGGCGCAGGCGGCCGGCAATGCCCTGGCGGTCGTTGAGCAACTGGCCGATATCGGCTTTTTCCGTCCAGGCCTCGCGCAGGATGTCGATGTCGCGCGCGCCCACAACCAGCGCCTTGGCCAGCGCCACGCCGTTGATCCCGCCCGCCGAGGTGCCCGAGATGATGTCGATCACGAAGCGCTTGCGCCCGCCGCGCGGGCCCGCCAGCGCGCGCGACAGCCGGCGATAGATCAGTTCGCCAGGCGCCAGCGCCTCGTCCGGCAGGTCGGAACTGCCGCGCACCATGCGCAGCAGTTCCTGCGCGATGCCGTTCATGTAGATCGCCAGCGAGACGCCGCCGTACAGGACGACCGCGAAGCGCACCTCACCCGTGGCCCGTTCGACCATTCCGTCCCCCCGATACCGTCTGGCTGACAGGTGACAAGAACCGTTCTGTTTCAGCACGATAAGCGAAATCCGCCAAATTGTCTCGCGGGAAATGCAACCATCAGCCGGGCGAGCGATCACCCAGATCCGGCCCGTTGCAAGACGCGACAGGCGCCAGCGCGCCACGCATCATGCGCGGCGATCAGGCCGCGGCGCGGATCCGGGGCGACCCGCGCCGAAAACCGGCCGACGGCCCCCTCAGCCTGCCTCGCGCAAGACCTCGCACAGCTGCAGCACCGAGGGGACGAAGGGATTGCCCTTCATCGAGGAACTGCCGAGCGAGGCTTCGGCCACCGCCCGGTGCCGGGCCGGGTCCAACCCCTGCGCGCCCAGCCCTGGCAGCCCGGCGGCACGCGCCCAGCAGGAAAGCCCTTGCGGCGCCTCGCCGGCACCACCGCCGAGAACGCCGGCGATCTCGCCGCAGACCTCGTGGATGCGGGTCGGGTCGGGACTGTGGGCGCGGTTCATCGCCAGCACCGGCCCCAGCAACGCGCCGCAGATCGCGCCATGCGCGGCGGGCGTCACGCCGCCGATCACGCCGGCAAGGCCGTGGACCGCGCCCAGCCCGCCATTCGCCAGCGCCATCCCGCCGCAAAGGCTGACCCAGGCCATCACGTCGCGCGCCGCCGCATCCTCGGCCTCGATCAGCCGCTTCAGCGCCCGCAGGCCCGGCAGGATCGCGGGACGCACCAGCGCATCGGTAAAGGGCGTGGCGCGGGCCGAGACATAGGGCTCGATCACCTGCGCCAGCGCATCGAGCCCCGAGGCCAGCGTCACCGCGCGCGGGCAATGGTCGGTCAGGGCCGGATCGACGATGGCCAGGCGCGGCAGCATGCGCTCGTCCCGGATCGAGACCTTGCGGCCATGCTCGGGCAGCCCGATCACCGCGTTGCGCGTCGCCTCGGCGCCGGTGCCGGCGGTGGTCGGCAGGGCGATGAAGGGCAAGGGCGGGGCGGCCAGCGGCAGGCCACGGCCAACCACCTCCAGGTGATCCATGATTCCGCCCGGCGCCGGGATCAACGCCGCCAGCGCCTTGCCCAGGTCCAGCGCCGCGCCGCCGCCCAGCGCCGCGACCCAATCGGCGCCGAAGCCCCTGGCCTGATCCAGCGCCGCCTCCAGCATGGGCAGGGTCGGCTCGGCCCCGCAGGTCACGGCCATGACCTCGGCGCCCTCGGCGCGCAGCGCGTCGAGCAGCCAGGCGGCGCGGGCCGGGTTCGCGCCATGCACCAGCACGCCGCGCGGGCCATGGGCGCGGATCAGCGCCGGCGCCCTCTGCGCCTCGCCGCGGCCAAAGACCACCCGGCCCGGCAGGGCAAAGGAAAACGCGGTCATACCACCCCCATCGTTGCGGCGACGGCGGTTTTCCACCTTGCGTATCGGGCCTCGCGGTCGGCATCGGGCATGGCGGGTTCGAAGCGGCGCTCCAGCGACCAGGCGCGGGCGAAATCCTCGGGCGGCGGGCACAGGCCCGCCTGCAACCCCGCCAGGTAGCCCGCGCCAAGCGCCGTCGTCTCGGTCACCGCCGGGCGATCCACCGGCGCGCCCAGAATGTCGGCCAGGAACTGCATGGTCCAGCCGCTCGCCGCCATGCCGCCATCCACCCGCAGCACGCCCCGCGCCGCAGCCGGCCAATCCGCCCGCATCGCCTCCCACAGGTCGCGGGTCTGGAAACCCACGCTCTCCAGCGCCGCCCGCGCCAGCTCGGCCGGGCCCGAGGCCCGCGTCAACCCGAAGATTGCACCGCGGCAATCCGGCCGCCAATAGGGTGCCCCAAGCCCGGTGAAGGCCGGCACCAGGACCAGATCCTGGCCCGGATCCGCCGCCTCGGCCAGCGCCTGCGTCTCGGATGCCCGACCGATCAGCCCCAGCCCGTCGCGCAGCCATTGCACCACCGCACCGGCGATGAAGATCGACCCCTCCAGCGCATAGGTCGTCCGCCCCCCCAGCCGATAGGCGATGGTGGTCAGCAGGCGGTTCGTCGAGGCCACCATGTCCGCGCCGGTGTTCAGCAGCGCGAAACAGCCGGTGCCATAGGTCGATTTCATCATGCCCGGCGCGAAACAGGCCTGGCCCACCGTCGCCGCCTGCTGATCGCCCGCAACCCCCAGGATCGGGATCTCGCGCCCGAACAGGTCCGCCCGCGTGGTGCCGTAATCGGCGGCGCAATCCCTGACCTCGGGCAGAAGCTGCATGGGAATGTCGAAAAGCGCGCAGATCTCGGCGTCCCAGCGGTTCTCGGCGATGTTGTAGAGCAGCGTGCGCGCAGCGTTGGTGGCGTCGGTGGCATGCACCTTGCCACCGGTCAGGTTCCAGATCAGCCAGCTGTCGACGGTGCCGAAGGCCAGTTCGCCGCGCCGGGCGCGGGCGCGGGCGCCCTCGACATGGTCGAGCAGCCATTTCAGCTTGGAGCCCGAGAAATAGGGATCGAGCAGCAGGCCGGTGCGGGCGGCGATCATCGGCTCGTGCCCCTCGGCGCTCAGCCGGGCGCAAAGATCGGCGGTGCGGCGGTCCTGCCAGACGATGGCGCGGTGCAGCGGCCGGCCGGTCTGCCGGTCCCAGAGCAGCGTGGTCTCGCGCTGGTTGGTGATGCCGATGGCGGCGATGTCGCGGGCATGGATCCCGGCCTTCTCCACCGCCGCGCGCGCCACGCCCGCCACGCTGACCCAAAGGTCCGAAGGGTCATGCTCGACCCAGCCCGAGGAGGGGTAGTGCTGCGCAAACTCGTGCTGCGCCGAGGCGACCGGACGCAGGCCAGCGTCAAAGACGATGGCCCGGGACGAGGTCGTGCCCTGGTCGATGGCAAGGATATGGGTCATCGGCGGCCTGCTGTCATCGGGGTGATGCGCAGGCTGCACCGCGGCATCCGGTCGGTCAAGCGGCTTTCGTTTCCGGGCGGATCGCCGCGATCCGAACATCGGCGCCGGTTCCATGCCCCGCAAGGAACGCTTGCGCGCGAGGCTTGATCGCATAAAGTGATCGCGATCCAGCCGATGGAGAGCCCGGTGGCGCTCAGCATACGCCAGAACGAGATCCTGGAACTCGCCCGCGCCGAAGGCCGGGTGCTGGTCGAGGATCTGGCGCAGCGTTTCGACGTGACCTTGCAGACGATCCGCCGCGACCTGGGCGAGATGGCGGGGGCGGGCCTTCTGGACCGCGTGCATGGCGGGGCGGTGCCGCGCGCCGGCGCGGTCAACCTGGGCTACGAGGCGCGACGGCGCATGAATGCCGAGGCCAAGGCCGCCATCGGCGCGGCCTGCGCGGCGGAGATCCCCGACAATTGCAGCCTGATCCTGAACCTGGGCACCACGACCGAGGCGGTGGCCCGCGCGCTGATCCATCATTCCAACATCACCGTCATCACCAACAACATGAATGTCGCCAATATCCTGCTGGCCAATCCGGGCTGCGAGATCATGGTGACGGGCGGCACGCTGCGCCGCTCGGACGGGGGGTTGGTGGGGGAACTCACCACCCAGTTCTTCGAGCAGTTCAAGGTGGATTACGCGGTCATCGGCACTTCGGCGCTGGACCATGACGGCGACCTGCTGGACTTCGACCTGGCCGAGGTGCGGGTCAGCCGCGCCATCCTGCGCCAGTCGCGCCGCGCCTTCCTGGTCACGGATCATTCCAAGATCGGCCGCCCGGCGCCGGCCCGCATCGCCAGCCTGGCCGAGTTGGACGCCGTCTTCACCGACCAGCCCCTGCCCCAGGATCTGCACCGGCGCTGCACGGAATGGCGCACCGAAGTGCGGCTTTGTCCCCCGGCAAGCCAGAGCGCGGATTGACGAACAACCGGAACCAGCCCGGCACGAACGATCGGCGGATGACCGGGTCGCCGCGCCGGGACGGCCAAAGGCGATCCGGCACCGACAGCCGGCTGACGAAGGGCGCGACCGCCCATCCGACGCGCGGGCTGAAACGGCTCTGCATCGCGCTGAACCGATCCCGCAGCCCTCGGGAAAGCCCCCCAGGCCTGGCTTGCGGCGCGAAGCCGATCGGCAAATGAAACACGACGGGCATCCCTCGCAACCGGCCGGATCGAGACGCATGCTCAGGGCAAGACGAAGCGGAACCCCGTCCCGGACCGGCGCGCGGCGGCCGAAACCCGCTGCCGCGACGCCGGTTCAGTCCTGTTCGCACATCTGCCGCAACGCCAGTTCGATCTCGTGCCGGATCATCTGTTGCAGGTTACGGCTGAGCCGGTTGCCGATCTCGCCCTGAAGCTCCTGCCGGATCGCCTCGCGGATCATGCCACGCAGATGGGTGCCCTTTTGCGCATCCTTGTCCTGGGGCGCGAAAAGATGCGGCTCGCCGGTGTCGCGGGCCATGGCTTCAGCGGCCTGTGCCTGGGCAGCCGGGTTGATCGGGGTCACGGAAGCATTGGCATGCAGCATGGTTTCCAGCATGGTTTCCTCCATTTGCAGAATGGTGCTTGTCGGCGCCTCGGGCGAAGGGCCAAGGGGTTGGTGGGGGGCGGGTGTGGTCCCCGCATCGGCTTGCGCGGGTTCGGTCGCATCTGACCGCACCGGCGCGGCCTCGACCGCCGCAGATTCCTCGGCCGGCGGCATGCGCAGCCAATCGCCGAAGACCTGCGGCTCCGATGCCGAAGGGGCGCCAGCTTGCGGAGCTTTCATAGGCTGGCCCGCGACCAGGGTGCTGCTATCCAGCACCAAGGGGGTGATTCGCGCAGGGAATGCCGGACGGCCCGCCGGCAGCGGCGCGGTCTGCGCCGGCGACGCCTCGCCCTCGGCCGGCAGCGCGTTCAGCGCCGGGTCCGGGATACGGCAGCCCGCCTCATCCTGGGCGATGAGCCGGCGGATCGAGGCCAGAACGTCGCCGACATTGTCCGAGCCGGGGCCCGGCGCCAGTGGCCGCATAACCTCATGCTGCATGATGTGCCCCCGGATCGAGGGCGGCGGCGTCAGTCCCTGCCGAGCGCGCGCAAGACGCGGTCGAGGCTTTCGCCCTGCCTGCTGGTATAGGGTGCGTCCTGCACCGCATTGTAATAGGCCGATGGGTCATAGGTCGGTATCCCCAGTTTCAGGTTTTCCACCGTCAACAGACCCATAGCAGCCAGAAGTTGATAATGTGCTAATTGCAGATTGGCCTCGGCCGAGATTTTGTTGGCCCGCGCCTCGAGCAGCAATTGCTCGGCATCCAGCACGTCCAGCGTCGTGCGCGCGCCCAGCGTCGCCTCTTCGCGCACGCCTTCGTAGGCCTGCTGCGCGGCGACGATCTGCTCGTCGATGGCACTGATCTGCGCCCTTGCCACGTCGATGCCTGCCCAGGACCGGCCGACCGCCTCATCGACCTGGCGCGACACCTGAAGCAGCCCGGCCCGCGCCTGGTCGCGCTGCGCCATGGCCTTGCGATGCGCCGAGGGCAGTCGGCCGCCGGAATAGATCGTCTGCGACAGGCTGAGCGAAGCGCCCAGCGTGTTGCGGGTCGATTCCTGCCCCTGGATCGACAATTCCTTCGACCGGCCGATGCTGGCCTGGCCGGTCAGCGTCGGATTGCGCGCGGCGGCAGCGGCAGCGACGCCCAGTTCGGCAGCGGCGGCCAGGCGCTGCGCCTGCAGGATCGCCGGATGGCTGCGCTGGCCGATCTGCCGCGCCGCCTCGAGCGAGGCGGGCAGCGCCGGCGTGGGCGGCGGCGGCGCCAACTGGCCCGGCGCCCGGCCGGTCGCGGCGCGATAGGCCTCGCGCGCGACCTCCAGATTGCCGCGTGCGGCCGCCAGGCTGGCACGCGCCGCGGCCAGGGCGGCATCGGCCTGCGACACGTCGGTCTGGGTGATCTCGCCCACCTCGAAACGATCCGAGGCGGCCTGCTGCTCCTGACCGATCACCCGCACGGAATTGGCTTGCAGATCAACCTGTTCGGTCGCGCTGCGCACGTCCAGATAGGCCTGGACCGCGCCCAGCAGCACGTCCTGTTCCACGCCGACCAGCGCGGCGCGGGTGGCCAGCACGGTCTCCTTGGCCGCGTCGATGGCGATAGCGTTGCGGCCCCAGTCGTAAAGCGTGATCTGGGCCTGCAGCCCGATGCCGGTCGAGCGGCCGATGGCCAGGCCGTTGATCTTCTGGAAACTGTGTTCGGCGATCCATTGCACGACCGGGCGCAGCTGGGCCAGGGCGGTGGCCGCGTCCTCGTCCGCGGCGCGCAGCACGGCGCGGTTCTGCTCCAGCAGCGCCGAGTGGCGATAGGCTGCGACCATGGCATCGGCCAGCGATTCGGCCCCGGCCGGGGCGGTCGTCGCGCCCGCAAGCAGGGCTGCGATCAGCGGAGGCCGCAGAGTTCTCAGCGTTTTGCGAAACATGCCATGGCCTTTCCTGTCGGAATCACAAGACAAAACCCCGCGGACGCGCAAAGCCCGGCAGCAGCGGGGCGACGGCATTGAAGGCAAAGCGCCAGTTCAACCGCCCGTCCAGCTTGTGGCCGATGCGGACGGTGCCCAGATTGCCCTCGCGGAACATGGCGACGATGCGGCCGCCCTCGCGCAGCTGTTCGGCCAGCGCCTGGGGCACCTGCTCGACCGCACCCTCGATCAGGATGGCGTCATAGGGGGCCTGGCCGGCGCAGCCCTCGGAAAGCGCGCCCTGGACCACGGCGACGTTGAACACGTCCTGCGCCGCCAGCCGGCTTTCCGCCTCGGCAGCCATCGCGGCGTCCTCTTCCAGCGCGACGACGGCCTCGGCGATGCGGGCCATGACGGCGGCGGAATAGCCGTAGCCGCAACCGACATCCAGCACCAGGTCGCCGTTTTGCAGGTTCAGCACATCCATCATCTTGCCCAGCGTCCGCGGCTCCAGCAGGACGCGGCCGGGGGCAAGGTCGATATTGTTGCCGGCATAGGCCACGTCCCGGCGCGATTCGGGGACGAACTGCTCGCGCGGGACGTTCAGCATCGCCTCGATGACGGGATAGCTGGTCACTTCGTTCGGACGCACCTGAGTGTCGACCATCATGGTGCGGCGCTGCGCGAAATCGGTCATGTATGCGAACCCTGCATTCGGTTGGCTTTACGCTCTCTTGCCATGAAAATCCGGTGCGGGCAACGGCGCCCGCATTCTTGCCGCGACTGCATTACCGTGGCAGGGTCGCGGGCATGAGCGAATATCTGTTCCCCCCGCCCCCGCCCGCCGCGCTGCCGGTTTCCGGCCAAGACGCGCGATTCCCGGCAAACCGCATTTTCTGCGTCGGGCGCAACTATGCCGCCCATGCCGCCGAGATGGGGGCCGAGGTCGACCGCGAGGCGCCGTTCTATTTCCTGAAATCCGCCCATGCGGTGCGGCAAAGTGGCGCGACCCTGCCCTATCCGCCCGGCACGCGCGACCTGCATCACGAAATCGAGCTGGTGGTGGCGATCGGCGCCCCCGCCTTCCGCATCGCGCCGGCGCGGGCGATGGCCGCGGTCTGGGGCTATGGCACGGGCCTCGACATGACGCGGCGGGACTTGCAAGCGCGGGCCAAGGACAAGCGCCATCCCTGGGATCTGGGCAAGAATTTCGAGGGGGCGGCCGTGTTCTCGGCGCTCACCCCGGCGCGGGACTTCACCCCGGCGAGGCAACGCATCCGGCTGGAGGTGAACGGCGCCCTGCGGCAGGATGCGCCGATTTCGGACATGGTCTGGTCCATCCCGGAACTGATCGCGGACCTGTCGCATTATTACCACCTCGCGCCGGGCGACCTGATCATGACCGGCACGCCCGCCGGGGTCGGCGCGGTTGCGGAAGGCGACCGGCTGGCCGGCGAGGTCGAGGGGCTGGAACCGGTCGAACTGACCATCGGTCCGGCGCAATAGCTCAGCCGGGCTCCTTCCATTCCAGCACCAGCTGGGTCTGGATCACCACGGCAGCAAGCTTGCCGTCGCCACGCAGGATATCGGTCTGCCAGATCATCGTGGTCCGGCCCAGGTGCAGCGGCCGGGGCCGGGCCTCGGCCACGTCGCCCAGGCGAATCGGGCGCAGGAAGTTCGTCTTGCTTTCCAGCGTCGTGGTGGCCGCGCCCTGGGGCAGGCGCAGATGAGTGGCGGTGCCGGCGGCATGATCGGCCAGGCTCATGATCGCGCCGCCATGCAGCACGCCGTTGCGATTGGTCAGGCTGCGCGTCACCGGCATGCGCAGCACCACCTCGTCGAGCGTGGCGGCGACCACCTGCATCTCCAGCGATTCGGAATAGGGCGAATGCGCCTCGATGGCGGCAGGATTCTGGTCGTCGGTCATCGCGGTCCCCGTTTTGCCCGCATCTTCCGCGGCCGGGGCGCCAGCGTCAATCGTCCGCCGGATCAGCAGGCCGGCGCCGGTTCGGGATGGCCGGCAAGATCAAGGCCCCGGGCGGTGGGCGGCTGCCAGGTCCGGCTGGCGTGATCCGCACCCGAAGGGTTGGTGCCGATCATCGACCCGCCGGTGCCGCCCGTCCAGCCGGTCGAGCCCGAGTTCTCGGGCGCCGTGCCGTCGGCCAAGGCGGTCTCGGGCGTCGCGGGTTCGGCCTGGGCTGCTGCGGGTGGGCATTCGCCCGCCGCGGCCTGGGCGGACTGCTGCGGCTGCTCCTCGGCGGCCGGTGCGGTCTGTGCCGAAAGCGGCGCGGCCAGGCAGGCCAGCGCCAGGCTCAGGGCCAGGGAACGGAACGGGGAAATCTGGGGCATGGGCTGCATCCTCCTGCGTCCCAACGTCCGCTGCAGCGCCGGGTTCCGCGCCGCCCGCCGCTTCTTCGTTCCCCAAATACCCAGGAATCCCGGCGCTATTCGACCAGGATGCCCGCGCCCCCCCGCTCGGCATGGCCGACGACGGCCGCCAGCGGGAAACCCGCGCCGCGGATGAAATCCAGCACCTCGCCGGCGGCCTCGGGCGCGCAGGCGACCAGGAGCCCGCCCGAGGTCTGCGGATCGGTCAGCAGCGCCCGCTGCCAGGGCGCCAGCCCCTCGGGCAGTTCGACCTCGGCGCCATAGGCGGCCCAGTTCCGGGTCGAGGCACCGGTGACGAATCCCGCCTCGGCCAGTTCCGCCGCCCGCGACAGCAGCGGCAGGTCGGCCAGCCGCAGCCGCAGCCGCAGCCCGGCGCCCCGCGCGATCTCCAGCCCGTGGCCCAGGATGCCGAAGCCGGTCACGTCGGTAATCGCATGCACATCGGCCCGCTTGGCCAGCTCGGCGCCGACCTTGTTCAGCGTGGTGGCCGAGCCGATCATCTCGGCGATCCCGGCCGCGTCCAGCGCGCCCTTCTTGATGGCGGCGGAATAGATGCCGACGCCCAGCCCCTTGGTCAGGATCAGCGCATCGCCCGGCCGCGCATCGGCATTGCGGCGCAGTTCGGACGGATGGCAGAGACCGATCACCGCCAGCCCGTAGATCGGCTCGGGCGCGTCGATGGAATGGCCGCCCGCCACCGGAATGCCGGCCTCATGGCAGATCTCGCGCCCGCCCTCCAGGATCTCGCGGATCTGTTCGGGGGCCAGCTTGTCGATCGGCATGCCCAGGATGGCCAGCGCCATGATCGGCCGGCCGCCCATGGCATAGATGTCGGAAATCGCATTGGTCGCGGCGATGCGGCCGAAGGCGCGCGGATCGTCCACCATCGGCATGAAGAAATCCGTGGTGGCGATGACGCAGGTGTTGTCGTCGACCTGCCAGACCGCGGCATCGTCCGAGGTCTCGGTCCCGACCAGCAATTGCGGGAACGCCTGCGCCAGGGGCTGGTCGGCCAGCAATTCGCGCAGGACCGAGGGCGCCAGCTTGCAGCCGCAGCCGCCGCCATGCGCCAGCGAGGTCAGTCGGGGAAGGTCGTTCATGTCCGGGCTCTCCTGTCGGTCAGCCGGCGCACGGTAACGTAGAAGGCCGGGACCATGAAGATGCCAAGGAAGGTCGCCGCCATCATCCCGCCCATCACCCCGATGCCGATCGAGTTCTGCGCCGCCGCCCCCGCCCCGGTGGCGATGGCCAGCGGCAGCACCCCCAGGATAAAGGCCAGCGAGGTCATCAGGATCGGCCGCAGCCGCAGCCGCGCCGCCTCGACCGCCGCCGCGACGGTGGCGCGGCCGGATTGCTCCAGGTCGCGGGCGAATTCGACGATCAGGATGGCGTTCTTGGCCGCCAGGCCGATGGTGGTCAGGATGCCGACCTTGAAATAGACGTCATTGGCCTGGCCGAAGGTCAGCGCCGCCACCACTGCGCCCAGGACGCCGACCGGCACCGCCAGCATGACCGAGAACGGAACCGACCAGCTTTCGTAAAGCGCCGCCAGCGACAGGAACACCACCAGCGCCGACAGCGCGAAAAGCCAGGGCGCCTGGTTGCCCGATTGCCGCTCCTGATAGGAAAGCCCGGTCCAGGCCGTGCCATAGCCGCCGGGAAGCTGCGCCACCAGTTCCTCCATGGCCGCCATCGCCTCGCCCGAGCTGGCGCTGTCGCTCTGCTGGCCGGTGATCTCGATGGCGTCGATACTGTCCATGCGCGACAGGCTCGGCTCGACCGGCTCCCAGCGGGTGGTCATGAAGGCGGTAAAGGGCACCATCTCGCCATTGGCGTTGCGGGCATACCAGCTGTCCACGTCCTCGGGCTGCATGCGGTTGGCCGCCGCCCCCTGGACGATCACCGGCCGCAATTGCGCGCCCAGCGAGAAATCGTTCACCTCGGTCCCGGCGAAGATGGTCGAGAGCATGGCATTCACCCCTGACAGGCTGACGCCCAGGCTTTCCGCCTTTTGCTGGTCGATGTCGATCTTCAGCGCCGCCTCGGATTCGGTGCCGCTGCTTTCGACGCTTTGCAGGCGCGGATCCTCGGCCGCCGCCCGCTCCAGCGCCTCGGCGGCCTGGGTCAGCGCCTCGGTCCCACCGCCGGACTGGTCCAGCAGGAACATGCTGAAGCCGGCCGCATTGCCCAGCCGCGGAATCGCCGGCGGCTGCAGGAAGGTGATGCGTCCCGCCCGATGGTTCTGGAAGCGTGCATTGGCACGCGAGGCGACGGCGCTGGCCGAAAGCGCCGGATCCTTGCGCTGGTCGAAGTCGCGCAGCTTGACAAAGACCATGGCCCGGCTTTGCGAGGTGCCCGAAAAGCCGAAGCCCATGGCGACAAAGACCGAATCCACCGCCTCCCTTTCCTCGGTCAGCATGTATTGCTCGATCTCCTGCACCACGGCGGCGGTCTGCTGCGCGGTCGAGCCCTCGGTCAGGGTGATGCGCGATTGCAGCACGCCCTGGTCCTCGCCGGGGATGAAGGTGGTTTGCATGCGGCCGAACAGGTCGGTGGCGCCATAGCTGATCGCGGCCAGCAGCAGCATGACCAGGAACGGCCGGCGCAGGCTGCGGCGCACGGTGGCGGAATAGCCGCGCGTCACCCGCTCGAAGCCCGCATTGAACCAGCGGGCGGGGGCAAAGCGCGCCGGGCCGTGGCTTTGGCGCAGCAGGCTCGCGCACATCGCCGGGGTCAGGATCAGCGCCACCAGCAGGGACAGCACCATGGCGGTGATGATCGTGACCGAGAACTGGCGATAGATCACCCCGGTCGAGCCGGGCATGAAGCCCATGGGCAGGAACACCGCCGACAGGACCAGCGCGATGCCGACCAGCGCGCCGCTGATCTGGCCCATGCTCTTTTCCGTGGCCTCGACCGGGCCCAGCCCGTCCTCCTCCATCACCCGCTCGACGTTCTCGACCACGACGATGGCGTCGTCCACCAAAAGGCCGATGGCCAGCACCATGGCGAACATGGTCAGCGTATTGACCGAATATCCCAGCGCCGCCAGCATGCCGAAGGTGCCCAGCAGCACGACCGGAATGGCGATGATCGGGATCAGCGTCGCGCGCCAGTTCTGCAAGAACAGCAGGATCACCAGGAAGACCAGCCCGATGGCCTCGATCAGCGTGTGATAGACCTTCTCGATCGACAGTTCGACGAAGGGCGCGGTGTCATAGGCGATATGCACCTCGACCCCCTCGGGCAGGGCGTTCTTCAGCCCCTCCAGCGTGGCGCGCACCGCGCTGGCCGTCTCGACCGCGTTGGCGCCGGTGGCCAGGTTCACCGCGAAGCCCGAGGCGTTCATGCCGTTATAGCGCGAATCGCGGCCATAGCGGGTCTGGCCGATCTCGACCTCGGCCACGTCGCCCAGCCGCACGGTGGCGCCGTCCTCGCCGGTCTTCAGCAGGATGTTGCGGAAATCCTCGACCGAGGTCAGCTGGCTTTGCGCGGTGATGTTGGCGGTGAACTGCTGGCCCGCCACCACCGGCTGCTCGCCCAGCGCGCCGACCGAGACGGTGCTGTTCTGCTGCGCCACGGCGGTGGTCAGGTCGGTGGGGGTCAGCTGGAACTGCGCCAGCCGCAGCGGGTCCATCCAGATCCGCATGGCATAGCCCGAGCCAAAGACATTGACCCCGCCCACGCCCTCGGTGCGCTTGACCGGGCCCTCGACCACCTGCTCCAGCAGGTTGCCCAGCTCGATGGTGGAATGCTGCCCGGTGGTCGAGACCAGCGAGCCGACCATCAGGATCGACGAGGACGAGCGCGTGACCGACACGCCGTCGTTCTGCACCGGCGTCGGCAGCCGGCTTTCGACCGAGCGGACCTTGGACTGCACCTCGTTCAGCGCATCGACCGGGTCCACGCTGTCGTCGAAGACCATCTCGATCACGCTGCGCCCGGTCGAGGCCGTCGAGATGGTATAGAGCAGCCCGTCCAGCCCGGTCAGCGCATCCTCGATCGGCGTGGTGACCGAGTTCTGCACCGCCCGCGCCGTCGCCCCGGAATAGCTGGCGGTGATGCGGATCGTGGTCGGCGCGATGTCGGGATATTGCGAGACCGGCAGGCCGATCAGCGACCAGGTGCCGATCAGCATGGTCACGATGGCCAGCACCCAGGCAAAGACCGGGCGGTGAATGAAGAATTGCGCCATGTCCTAGCCTTCCCCGCGCTCATCGACCTCGCGCACGACGCCCTGGGCGTCGATGGTGACGGGGACGGTGGCGATTTCGGCGCCGGCGCGCAGGTTTTCCAGCCCGTCCACGATCAGCTGCTCGCCCGGATTGATGCCCTGGGTGACGATCCAGCTGTTGCGATAGCTGCCCTGTTCGCTCAGCGTGACCTGCTGCGCCTTGCCGTCGCGGGCGACAAAGGCGGTCAGCGTGCCGTCCGAGGCGCGACTGGTCGCGCGCTGCGGCACCAGCACGGCGCGGGTGGTGCCCAGCGTCAGCTGCACGCGCAGGAACTGGCCGGGCAGGATCATCCGGTCGGGATTGTCGAATTGCAGCCGGATCGGCACCGTGCCGGTGGTGGGCGAGACCGCGATGCCGGGGCTGACGATCCGCCCCTCGCCCTGGTATTCCTCGCCGGTCTCCAGGATCAGCTGCGTCGTTACCCCGCCGTTGACGACCAGCTGGCCGGCACTGATGCGCGCCCGGTTGCGCAGCATGCGGGCGCTGGATTCCGAGACATCGACATAGATCGGGTCGAGCTGGGTGATGGTGGTCAGCGATTCGGACTGGCTTGCCGTCACCAGATCCCCGACCGAGACCGCCGCCACATCCGCCACCCCGTCCAGCGGGCTCCTGATCTCGGTGCGCTGCAAGGCCAGCCGCGCCGCGTCCCGCGCGGCTTCGGCCGATTTCAGGTCGGCCTCGGCCTGTTTCAGCGCCACCTCGGCATTGGCCCGCTCCACGGCCGAGACGCCCGACCCCTCCAGCCGGCGATAGCGGGTGACGGTATTCTGCGCCTGGGTCAGGCTGGCCTCGGCCCCGGCCACCGCGGCCTCGGCAGCGGCCAGCGCCGCGGCCAGGGTCTCGGGGTCCAGCCGGAACAGCACGTCGCCGGCCTTGACCGGCCTGCCGGGATCATAGGCGATCTCCAGGACTTCCCCGCCGACCTGCGGCCGGATGCCGGTCTGCTGATAGGCGATGGCGCGGCCGGGCAGGGTGACAGTATAGGGCACGTCCTCCTCGGCAGTGGCCATCACCCCGACCTGGGTCGGACCTTGCGGTCCGCGCGCCCCCGGTCCCTGCTGCGCGAAAGCCGGGCCCGCCAGCAGGATCGCCAGCGCCGCCCATCTCATCATCCCCTGCCCAGAGGCCATCTGCCGTTCCTTGCGGTTTGGTGGTTGGCGCATTGTTTAGACGCCGAACCCCAATGGCAAGTAAACGGCCGGCTCATTCCCGATCACGGATTCGCCAGCAGGGTGGATTTCTCCGTTCTCCAAATACCCATGCGACCGGGCGGCCGGGCGCAGCGGATCAGAAATCGACGCAGATGCCCTTCTTTTCGTAATCGCCATAGCGCACCGGCTCGGGCCCGTCGCGCCCGCCCAGTTCGACCGGCAGCTCCAGCGGCTTTTGCTTGCGGCGGCGCTCCTCGGCCTCGGCCAGCGCGCGCTGGGCGGCGGGCGGCAGATCCTTGCGGTCGGTCATGGCGGTTTCCCCTGCTTCACGCTAGACCGGACCAATCTAGGCAAGGGGCAGGCTTTGGACAAGGCACAGGGCAAGACGGTCAGGGACGGGACCAGGGACGGGGCGCGCAAGGGCGCGCTGCGCCTGCTCGGCGCGGTGGACGAGGGCGCGACGCTGGACGAGGCGGCGGCGCTGACCGAGCGCCTGTCGCCGCCCGACCGCGCCCGCGCCCGCCGCCTGGCGCTGGAGGTGCTGCGCCGGGCGGACCGCGCCGACCTGCTGCTGGCGCCGCTGCTGGCCCGCCGGCCGCGGCCCGAGATCATGCGCATCCTGCGGCTGGCCACCGTCGAGATGCTGGCCCTGGGCGAGGCGCCGCATGGCGCGGTCAACGCCGCCGTGGCTCTGGCCCGCGCCTCGGGGCCAAAGGGACAGGCGGCGGCCGGCATGGTGAACGCGGTGCTGCGCAAGATCGCCGGCGCCGCCGAGGCCTGGGCGCGGCTCTCGCCGCAAAAGATGCCGCCCTGGCTGCGCGCCCCCATCGTCGCCGCCTGGGGCGAGGATATCGCCCGCGCCATCGAGGCCGCGCATGAGGCCGGCGCAGCCCTGGACCTGACGCCCAGGGACGCGGATTGTCCCGGAGAGGCGCTGCCGACCGGCTCGCACCGGCTGCCCGCCGCCGCGCAGGTCTCGGCCCTGCCCGGCTATGCCGAGGGGAACTGGTGGGTGCAGGACGCGGCCGCCGCGCTGGCGGTGCGGGTGCTCGATCCGCAGCCGGCCGAGGCGATCGCCGATCTTTGCGCCGCGCCCGGCGGCAAGACGCTGCAACTCGCCGCCGCCGGGGCCGAGGTCACGGCGCTGGACATCTCCGAGCCGCGCCTGGCCCGCGTGGCCGAGAACCTGGCCCGCTGCCGGCTTTCCGCCCGGCTGGTCGCGGCGGATGCGCTGGACTGGCACCCCGACCAGCCGCTGGACGCGGTGCTGCTGGATGCGCCCTGCTCGGCTACCGGCACCATCCGCCGCCATCCCGAGCTGCCGCGCATCCGCGACGGTGCCGGCCTTGCCGAACTGACCGGATTGCAGGCGCGGCTGATCGACCATGCACTCACGCTGCTCAAGCCCGGCGGGCGGCTGGTCTATGCCACCTGCTCGCTCCTGCCGGCCGAGGGCGAGGACCAGCTGGCCGCCGCCCTGGCCCGCCATCCCGGCCTGGCGGTCGAGCCGCCCCGCGCCACCGGCATCGAGCCGGGCTGGATCACGCCCGGAGGCGGCTTGCGGCTGCGCCCGGACCTGTGGCCGGAACGCGGCGGCATGGACGGGTTCTTCATCGCGCGCTTGCGGAAATCCGCCGAGCGGACCTAAGGTTGCGCCGTCCTAGTGAATGTTGCCCATGACCGATAGCACCGTCGCGCCCCGGGGATTCCTGCGCCGCCCCGAACCCAAGGCCATCGGCCATCCCGGCCGCGGCGAACAGATCGCCGCGGGTACCTTGCACCTGGGCGGCATCACGCTCTCGGGCGATTTCTTCGCCGCCGACCTGCCCGCCAGCGTCGCGGCCGAACTGGCCGGCTTCGGCTGGCTCGACGATCTTGCCGCCGTGGGCACGCCCCGTGCCCGCGCCATCGCCCAGGACCATGTGCTGCGCTGGCTGCGCCGGCATCGTCAGCCGCAGCCCGAGACGCCGGAATGGGCGCCCCAGGTCGCCGGGCGGCGGGTGCTGCGCTGGATCTTCCATGCCGGGATGATCCTGCCGGGCCTGGACCGCGACGGGGCCGAGCCCTATTTCCGCGCCCTCGACCAGCACCTGCTTCACCTGCGCGACAGATGGTTCGACAGCACCGACGGGCTGTGCCGGATCGAGGCGCTGGCGGGGCTCGCCATCGGCGCCATGTCGCTGCGCGACCGCCAGGCCCTGGCGCAGCCGGCGCTGATCGCCCTGGCCGAAGAGGCCGACGCCATGGGCGTCGCCACCCTGTCCGAGGCGCGCGCGCCCGAATCGCTGCTGGAGGCGATGGCGCTGCTGGTCTGGGCGCAGGAGGTCGCCGAAGAGGTGGGGCTGGACTGCCCGCCCGAGCTGCGCGCCATCATCGCCGAGATCGCGCCGATCCTGCGGGCGCTGCGCCATGCCGACGGCGCGCTGCCCAGCTTCCATGGCGGCGGGCGCGGCGCGGCCGGGCGGCTCGACCGCTGCCTGCGCGCGGCCGAAGGCCCCGCCCTGCCGGCCAGCGGGCTGGCCATGGGCTTTGCCCGCATGGCGCGGGCCCGCACCACGCTGATCCTGGATGCGGCGCCGCCGCCCGGCGGTCCGGCGGCGGTGCGCGCCCATGCCTCGACCCTGGCCTTCGAACTGACCGTGGCGCGCCAGCCCTTGATCGTGAATTGCGGCCCCGGCGACGGCTTCGGCCCGCTCTGGGCCAGGGCCAGCCGCGCCACGCCCTGCCATTCGGCGCTGTGCCTGGCCGGCCTGTCCTCGTCGCGGCTGAACCCGAACCGGCAGGAGGGCGAGCCCGACATCCTGACCGAGCGTCCCGACCTGGTCTGGGCCGGCGATTGCGACGCGCTGGGCAACCTGACCGCCCCGGATTGCGGCCCGGCGCATTCGCCGGAACCGGCGCATCTGCTGGCCGGCCATGACGGCTGGCTGGCCAGCCACGGGCTGACGCATCTGCGCGAGCTATGGCTCGACCCCGACGGCATGGGCCTCAAGGGCGAGGATTCGCTGGCGGCGCTGGATGCCAGCGCCCAGGCCCGGCTGGACCAGGTCCGTCCGGAGGAGGGGCTGGCCTTCGACATCCGCTTCCACCTGCACCCCGAGGTCCAGGCCCGCCAGCAGGGGCAGGACATCCACCTGACCCTGCCGGGTGGCGAGGAATGGCTGTTCACCCATGACGGCGTGGGGCAGCTGCGGCTGGAGGCGTCCTGCCTGCTCGACCGCGCCCTGGCCGAGCCGCGCCCCTCGCGGCAGATGGTGATTTCCGCGCATCTGCTGGGCCGGGCGATCCAGATCGGCTGGACCTTGGCGCGTTCCGGGGGTAGGTGACGGGCCAAATCCGCCATCCACCGCACGGGGCTACCGACCGATGACCGACCGCATTCCGCTGAAGCGCGCGCTGATTTCCGTTTCCGACAAGACCGGGCTGATCGATTTCGCGCGGGCGCTTTCGGCGCGGGGCGTCGAGATCCTGTCCACCGGCGGCACCGCCAAGGCGCTGCGCGAGGCGGGGCTGAGCGTGGTGGACGTGGCCGACGTGACCGGCTTTCCCGAGATGATGGACGGCCGGGTCAAGACGCTGCACCCGGTGGTCCATGGCGGTCTCTTGGCGCTGCGCGACAACGAGGAGCACATGGCCGCCGCCCGGTCGCACAGGATCGGCATGATCGACCTGCTGGTCGTCAACCTGTATCCGTTCGAGGCGACGGTGGCCAAGGGCGCCGCCCATGACGATTGCATCGAGAACATCGACATCGGCGGTCCGGCGATGATCCGCGCCGCCGCCAAGAACCACGCCTTCGTGACGGTGGTGGTCGATGTCGAGGATTACGCCGCCGTGCTGGCCGAGCTTGACGCCAATGACGACCGCACCAGCCTGGCCTTCCGCCAGCGGCAGGCGCAGATCGCCTATGCCCGGACGGCCGCCTATGACGCCGCGGTCTCGACCTGGATGGCCGGCGCCATCGGCGAGGAAACGCCGCGCCGGCGCAGCTTTTCGGGCCAGCTTGCGCAAAGCCTGCGCTATGGCGAGAACCCGCACCAGTCCGCCGCCTTCTACAAGGACGGCTCGGACCGGCCGGGCGTCGCCACCGCGCGGCAATGGCAGGGCAAGGAGCTTTCCTACAACAACATCAACGACACCGACGCCGCCTTTGAACTGGTGGCCGAGTTCGACCCGGCCCAGGGCCCGGCGGTGGCGATCATCAAGCACGCCAACCCCTGCGGCGTGGCCCGCGGCGACAGCGCCGTCGATGCCTATCGGCGCGCTTTCGACTGCGACCGCACCTCGGCCTTCGGCGGCATCATCGCGCTGAACACCACGCTGGACGCCGAGACCGCGCAAGCGATCACCGAGATCTTTACCGAGGTGGTCATCGCCCCCGACGCCAGTGACGAGGCGAAGGAAATCTTCGCCGCCAAGAAGAACCTGCGCCTGCTGACCACCGGCGGGCTGCCCGATCCGGCCGCGCCGGGGCTGGCCTTCCGCCAGGTCGCCGGCGGCTTCCTGGTGCAAGGCCGCGACAACGGCCGCATTCTGCCCGCCGACCTGAAGGTGGTGACCAAGCGCCAGCCGACCGATCAGGAACTGGCCGACCTGCTTTTCGCCTGGACCGTGGCCAAGCATGTGAAGTCGAACGCCATCGTCTATGCCCGCGACCTGGCGACCGTCGGCATCGGCGCCGGCCAGATGAGCCGCGTCGATTCGACCCGCATCGGCAAGCGCAAGTCCGAGGATATGGCCGAGGCGCTGGGCCTCGCGCAGGCGCTGACCATCGGTTCCTCGGTGGCCTCTGACGCCTTCTTCCCCTTCGCGGACGGGGTCGAGGCGCTGGCGGCGGCGGGCGCGCGGGCGGTGATCCAGCCCGGCGGCTCGATGCGCGACGCCGAGGTGATCGAGGCCGCGGACCGGCTGGGCCTGGCCATGGTCTTTACCGGCCAGCGGCATTTCCGCCACTGATGGCCGAGACCGCGACCCCCAAGCCGCGGAAAAGCCCGGCGGCCCGGAAGCGGCGCTCGAAAAAGCCGCCGCCGCCGCGCGTCGGGCGCAATGTGGCGCTGGTGGCGGGGCTGGTCTTCCTGCTGGATCAGGCACTGAAATACCTGGTCGTGCATGTGCTGCGGCTGGACCAGCTGCGCGAGATCGACGTGATCGACCCCTGGCTGAACCTGCGCATGGCCTGGAACCAAGGCATGAATTTCGGCCTGTTCGCCAGCGATGTCGAGGTGATGCGCTGGGTGCTGATCGCCATCGCCCTGGCCGTCTGCCTCTGGGTCGGGATCTGGGTCGGACGCGCCAAGCCCTCGCGCTTTGCCCAACTTTCGGCCGGGCTGCTGATCGGCGGCGCGCTGGGCAATGTCGTGGACCGGCTGACCTATGGCGCGGTCGCGGATTTCCTGAACATGTCGCTGCCGGGCTGGCGCAACCCCTATAGCTTCAACGTGGCCGATATCGCGATCTTCCTGGGTGCGCTGGGACTGGTGCTGCTGCCGCCGGAAAAGAAGCCCGAGCCCAGGAAACGCCGCGCCCCGGCCAAGCCGCGGGCGCCGAAACCCCGCCCCGCGAACGGCGAACCGACGCTGCCCGGCGAGGATGCGCAGGCGGAACTGGCGCTGGACGACAAGACCCGTGACGAGCCCGGCAATACGCGCTAAGAACGGGCCGGAAGAACAAGAGGGACGGAAGATGCGGGCGATCGCGCTGACCATGACCACGCTGCTGCTGGCCGCTTGCAGCAGCGATCCGCGTCTGATGAACACCAGCGCCGGCCGCTCCAGCCCTGACGAGTTCTCGATCCTGCCGACCAGGCCCTTGCAGATGCCGGCCGACCTGAACGTGCTGCCGACACCGACGCCGGGGGGCGGCAACATCACCGATCCGACGCCCCATGCCGATGCCGTAGCGGCGCTGGGCGGCAATCCCGGCCAGCTTTCCGCCCAGGGCGTCGGCGCCGCGGACGCGGCGCTGATCGCCCATGCCTCGCGGCTGGGCCGCGACCCGGCGATCCGCCAGACCACCGCGCAAGAGGATCTGGCCTGGCGCAGCCGCCATTCCCGCCGCGCGCTCGAGGTGCTGGCGCGGACCAATGTCTATTACCGCGCCTATGACTCGATGACGCTGGACAGCTGGACGGAGCTGGAGCGGTGGCGGCCGACCGGCGTGCAACTGCCCGCCGCGCCCCCGCGCGGCATGAGCCGGGGCGGCGAGATGGTCCGGCCCAGCGTCCGCGACCGCGTGCCGATCCTGCGCGAGGACTGATCGCCCCCGATCACGCCGAGATGAGGGGCGGCAGGCTTGCGCGCACCCGCGCACAAGGGCAGGTTCATGGCGCGACCCGGAACCGGAGCCTGCCCATGACCATCCTGACCCGACTTGCACCGCTTGCGCTCATGCTGGCCGCATCGCCCGCGCTGGCGGAAATGCCCGAGGGAATCAGCCATTTCACCCTGGATAACGGCCTTGAAGCCGTGGTGATCGAGGATCATCGCGCCCCGGTCGTCGTGCAGATGCTGTGGTATCGCATCGGCTCGGCCGACGAGCAGCCGGGCAAGTCCGGCATCGCGCATTACCTGGAGCACCTGATGTTCAAGGGCACCGACAAGCTGGGACCGGGCGAGCTTTCCAGGACCGTGACCGCCAATGGCGGCATGGACAACGCCTTTACCAGCTATGACTTCACCACCTATTTCCAGCGCATCGCCAGCGACCGGCTGCCGCTGATCATGGAGATGGAAGCCGACCGCATGGCCAATCTGAAGATCGGCGAGGACGACTGGCAGGCCGAGCGGCAGGTGGTGCTGGAGGAACGCTCGCAGCGCACCGACAGCGACCCCGGCGCGCAATTCGCCGAGGAACGCAGCGCCGTGCAGTTCTACAATCACCCTTACGGCCGCCCGGTAATCGGCTGGCGGCAGGAGATGGAGGGGCTGACGCGCGAGGACGCCATCGCCTGGTATGACGCGCATTACGCCCCGAACGCCGCCGTTCTGGTCATCGCCGGCGACGTGACGGCCGAGCAGGTCCGGGAGCTGGCGGAAGAATATTACGGCCTTATCCCGCCCAAGCCCGATGCCGCTCGCAAGCCGCGCCCGCAGGAACCGATCCAGCGCTCGCCCCGGCGGATCGAGCGGGTGGATGCCCGCGTCGCCCAGCCGGTGATGATCCGCAGCGTGATCGCACCCGAACGCAACCGGGGCGAACAGCAGCAGGCCGCGGCGCTGACCGTGCTGGCCAACCTGCTGGCGGGTTCCAGCCAGACCTCGGTCCTGGCCCGCGACCTGGTTCTGACCGGCAAGGCGCTTTACGTGAATGCCTCCTATGACGGGTTCGCGGTCGATCCGACCACCTTCGCGATCTCGATGGTGCCGGCGCCGGGCGTGTCGAATGCCGAGGCCGAGGCGGCGCTGGACGCGGCGCTGGCGAAGTTCCTGGCCGATGGCCCCGATCCCGCGCAGCTGGAGCGGGTCAAGACCCGGATCCGCGCCGGCCGCGTCTATGCCCAGGATTCGGCGCATGGCCGGGCCTATGACTATGGCCAGGGCCTGGCCACCGGCCTGACCGTCGAGGACGTGAACGACTGGCCCGACATCCTGGCCGCCGTCACCCCCGAGGACATCCGGGCCGCCGCGAAACTGGTGCTGGAAAGCCGGGCCAGCGTCACCGGCTGGCTGCTGCCGCCGCCGGAGGCGCCGGTCGAGGCCCGCGCCGATTCCGCGCCCGAACCCGTCTCTGCCGATACCGACAATCCGGGAGAAGCCGAATGATCCGCGCCCTTGCCGCCCTTGCCTTCGTCGCGCTGGCCGCGCTGCCGGCCAGCCTTCAGCAGGCCCGCGCCATCGAGATCCAGCAGATCACCTCGCCCGGCGGCATCACGGCCTGGCTGGTCGAGGATCACTCGATCCCCTTCACCGCGCTGTCCTTGATGTTCCGGGGCGGCGCCAGCCTGGACGCGCCGGGCAAGCGCGGCCAGATCAGCCTGATGACCGCGCTGCTGGAAGAAGGCTCGGGCCAGATGGACTCGGTGCAATATGCCGAGGCGGTCGAGGGGCTGGGCGCACAGAACCGTTTCGATGTCGGTGACGACGCGCTGACCGTCAATGCCCGCATGCTGACCGAGAACCGCGATGAGGCGGCCGAATTGCTGCGCCAGGCACTGGCCGAGCCGCGCTTCGACCCCGATGCCGTCGAACGGGTGCGGGCGCAGCTGCAGGCGGTGATCCGCGCCGAGGCGACCGACCCGAACGCCATCGCCAGCAAGGAGCTGGCGCGGCAGGCCTGGGGTGAGCATCCCTATGCCAGCTCGATCAACGGCACCGCCGAATCGGTGGCGGCGCTGAGCCGCGACGACCTGATCGCGGCCAAGGACCGCGTTCTGGCCCGCGACCGCGTGGTGGTGGCGGCCGCTGGCGATATCAGTGCCGAGGAACTGGGCCGGCTGATCGACAAGGTGCTGGGCGGGCTGCCCGAGCAGGGCTCGGCCCCGCTGCCGGACAAGGCCCGGCTGCAACTGACCGGCGGGGTGACGGTGATCGACTGGGACAGCCCGCAGACGGTGGTCAGCTTTGCCCAGCCCGGCCTGCCCATGTCCGACCCGGATTACTTCGCCGCCTATGTCGCCGATCACATCCTGGGCGGCGGCGGCTTTTCCTCGCGGCTGATGGACGAGATCCGCGAAAAGCGCGGGCTGACCTATGGCGTGCGCACCGGCCTTGCGAACGGCGTCTATGGCGAGACCTGGCAGGGCGGCATGGCCAGCGCCAACGACAAGGTGGCCGAGGCGGTCGGCCTGATCCGCCAGGAATGGGACCGGTTCGCCCAGGGCGGCGTGACGGAAAAGGAACTGGCCGATGCCAAGACCTATCTGACCGGCGAATATGCGCTGCGCTTCGACGGCAACGGCAAGATCGCCGGCATTCTGGCCGGGATGCAGCTGATCGGCCTGCCGGCGGATTACGTCAACACCCGCAACGGCAAGATCGAGGCGGTGACGGCCGCGGACGTGCAGCGCGTCGCCAAGCGCCTGCTGCATGCCGGCCAGATCCGCTTCGTTCTGGTCGGCCGGCCCGAGGGTATCGACGCCACCAATTGACGAATCCTTTCCCGGCGCAGCGGGAAATGCTAGATCTGGGGGCATGAACAATCACGACCCCCAGATGCGCCCCGTGATCCGGCAGCTGGACGAGGCCGCCGCCAACCGCATCGCGGCGGGCGAGGTGGTCGAGCGCCCGGCCTCGGCGGTCAAGGAACTGGTCGAGAATGCGCTGGATGCCGGGGCCGCGCGGGTGGACATCGCCATCGCCAAGGGCGGCAAGGCGCTGATCCGCGTCAGCGACGACGGCTGCGGCATGACGGCCGAGGATCTGCCGCTGGCCCTGGCCCGGCACGCGACCAGCAAGATCGACGGCAGCGACCTGCTGGACATCCGCAGCTTCGGCTTTCGCGGCGAGGCGCTGCCCAGCCTGGGCGCGGTGGGCCGGCTGTCGATCACCAGCCGCGCCGCCGGCCATGACGGCGCGCAGATCGCCGTCACGGGCGGGCGCATCGGCCCGGTCAAGCCCGCCGCCGGCAATCGCGGCACCGTGGTCGAGCTGCGCGACCTGTTCTTTGCCACCCCGGCGCGGCTGAAATTCCTGCGCTCGGACCGGGCCGAGACCCAGGCCGTGGCCGAGGTCGTCCGCCGCCTGGCCATGGCCGAACCCTATGTCGGCTTCACCCTGACCGACGAGGACGAGGGCCGGTTGCTGTTCCGCGCCGATGCCGAGCAGGGCGAGCTGTTCGGCGCCCTGCAGACCCGGCTCGCGCGCGTCATGGGTCGCGAGTTCATCGACAACACCCTGCCCATCGACGCGACGCGCGACGGCATCACCCTGACCGGCTTTGCCGCGCTGCCGACCTATTCGCGCGGCGCGGCGGTGGCGCAGCATCTTTACGTCAACGGCCGGCCGGTGCGCGACAAGCTGCTGACCGGGGCGCTGCGGGCGGGCTATATGGACGTGCTGGCCTCGGGGCGGCATCCGGCAGCGGTGCTGTTTCTGGCCTGCGACCCGCACCAGGTCGACGTGAACGTGCATCCTGCCAAGGCCGAGGTCCGGTTCCGCGAACCCGGCATTGCCCGCGGGCTGGTGGTTTCTGCCTTGCGTCACGCGCTGGCGGGGGCGGGGCATCGCAGCTCGTCCACCGTGGCCGCGGCGGCGCTGGGAGTGGCGCGGGCGGAACCCGTTTCCGAGCCGCCGCGCCGCTATCAGGCGCATTACGGCCCCGCCCGCCCCTCGGCCCCGGCCATCGCCGCCAGCCTGGCCTTTCAGGCGCCGGGTTTCGCCGAGGCGCCGACCGCAAGGGTCGAGCCGGAGCCCGAAGCGTCGGTCGAGGCGCCGCTCGGCGCCGCCCGCGCGCAATTGCACGAGAACTGGATCATCGCCCAGACCGCCGATGGCATCGTCATCGTCGACCAGCATGCCGCGCATGAGCGGCTGGTCTATGAGCGGCTGAAGGCGCAGCTTGATGCCAGCGGCATCGCCAGCCAGGCCCTGCTGATCCCCGAGATCGTCGAGCTGTCCGAATCCGACGCCCAAAGCATCCTGGCCATCGCCGAGGATCTTGCCGCGCTGGGGCTGGTGATCGAGCCCTTCGGCGGCGGCGCCGTGGCGGTGCGCGAGGTGCCGGCGCTGATCCAGCGCCTGGACGCCCGGCGGCTGATCCGCGACATCCTGGACGACCTGGCCGATCAGGGCGCATCGGACCGGCTGCGGGCGCGGGTCGATGCGGTGCTGTCCTCGATGGCCTGCCACGGCTCGGTGCGCTCGGGCCGGCGCATGTCGGCGGAGGAGATGAACGCACTTCTGCGCGAGATGGAGCGGGTGCCGAAATCCGGCCAATGCAACCACGGCCGCCCGACCTGGATCGAGTTGAAGCTGGCGGATATCGAGCGGCTTTTCGGGCGATGATCGCCTCGCACCGGCATCGCTATGTCCTTGTCCATATTTCGAAAACCGGCGGCACCGCGCTGGGGTTGGAGATGCGTGTCGGGCAAGGATGACATCATCCCATCCGACACGCCCAAGGGCCGCAACCGCCGCCGCGTCAAGAACCTGGCCACGCGCGTGCGGTTGTCAGAGCCTTCGACGATGGCCGATATTCAAGGCCCGGTCGATCCAGCCGCCCTGGCGGATTGCCTGGTCTTTACCCTGGTGCGGCCCCCCCCTGGGTGCAGGCGCCGAGCGATCATTCCTGGCTGGGCGGGCGGGGCTTTGCGCCCCTCTCGGTGCGGCCGGCCGAGGCGGCGGGCTTTGCCGATTTCCTGCGCGACCCGATGACGCAGGCGCGGCTGTCGATCCCGACGCGGCCTTACCTGACCGGACCGCAGGGCGAATCCCCGGCGCCCTGCCCGAAGCTCGAACATCTCAGTGCCGACCTGCCCCGGCTTGAGGCCCGCTTGGGCTTTTCCCCGCACCGGCTGCCGCATGAGAACCGCCCGGACCATGGCGATTGGCGCGCGGCCAAGGACGCCGAGACGGCCGGCATCGTCGCATGCGCCGCGGCCGAGGGCATCGCCCGCTTCAGCCATCGCTTCGATCCCGATTGACCCCGGCGCCGCTCGGGGCGACAAATGGATAGTCCCGGAGGTGCCGCCATGCTGGAAATCAGCCCCGAAAAGATCGCCCATGTCATCATCCGCGCCCGCGAATACGACAGCGGCATCAACCCCTGGGCGCATAGCGGGCATCGCAAGGGCCATGGCACGCAGACCGAGCTGGCCGAGTTCATCGCCAGCCTGAACGAGGACGAGCAGGCCAGCCTGGTCGCGGTGATGTGGATCGGCCGCGACACCTTCGGCCCCGAGGATCTGGACGAGGCGATCGAGACCGCCAAGGCCGAGCGCAGTACCCCCACCGAGGACTACCTGATGGGCGAGCCGCAGCTGGCCGACTATCTGGAAGCCGGGATGGAGGCGCTTGGTATCTCGCCCGAAGATGCCGAGGACGCGTTGCAGCGCCCGGTCTAGCCATCCGGTCCCTGGCAAGGAACAGCGGCGATTCCGCACCACACCAGCGACGGCCAAGGACTGCGAAAGCGGTCGCAGGTTCCCCGGCCCCGGTCCGGCCGCATGACCGGGACCGGCGGTCGCCGCCCCGCCCGGCAATCGGGCGCCTGGGCCCTGGCCAGGTTGCGAAGGCGCGCCCGCCGTCAGTCCCGCGCCAGCCGGATCAGTTCGCCCGCATCGGTCAGGACCAGCAGCGCCCCGTCCGGCGCCAGTTCGATGTCGCGCACCCGGCCGATGCCTTCCAGCAGGCGCTGCTCTCCGGTCACGCGATCGCCCTCGATGCGCAGCCGCACCACCGCGCCGGCCTGCAAGCCGCCGATCAGCGCGTCGCCTTGCAGTTCCGGGAACATGGCACCCTGATAGAACAGCATGCCGCTGGGCGCGATCACCGGATCCCAGTAATAGACCGGCTGCTCCATCCCCTCGCGCTGGGTGATGCCCCGGCCGATTGGGGCGCCGCTGTAATCCTGACCATAGGTGATCACCGGCCAGCCATAGTTGCGCCCGGCCTGCGGCAGGTTGAGCTCGTCGCCGCCCTGCGGCCCGTGTTCGACGGTCCATAGCCGGCCCTGCCCGTCCAAGGCCGCCGCCTGGATGTTGCGATGGCCCCAGGACCAGATTTCGGGCCGGGCCTGCCCGTCTCTGAACGGGTTGCCGGGCGCGGGGCTACCGGTGACGGGGTCGATGCGCAGCACCTTGCCCAGATGCGTGCCCAGATCCTGCGCCAGTTGCCGCGGCTCGGGGCGCGAGCGTTCGCCGGTGGTGACAAACAGCTGGCCCTGCCGGTCGAAGACCAGGCGCGAGCCGAAATGCAGGGTCGAATCCCAGGCCGGCTCCTGCCGGAAGATCACCCGCATCTCTTCCAGCGCGGTGCCATCGGCCGACAGCCGACCGGTGCCGACCGCGGTGGCGTTGCGGCCATTGCCGCGCGGCTCGGAAAAGCTGAACCAGACCTGCCGCGTCCGGTCAAAATCCGGGGCCACCGCCACGTCCAGAAGCCCGCCCTGGCCGCGGGCATCGGCCTCGGGCATGCCCTGGATCGGCTGGGACAGCTGGCCATCACGGTACAGCCGCAGCGTGCCGGTGCGTTCGGTGATCAGCAGGCCGCCATCGGGCAAAAGCGCCATGCCCCAGGGATTGCTGAGCCCACGGATCAAGGGGGTCCGGGCCATGGGGATCTGCTGGCGGATCTCGGGGGCGCGGGTCTGGCCCGGAAAGGCCGGGCTCTGCCCGCTGGCATTCGGCGGGCGGTCGTTCAGCTCGGCCAGCGCCGGCGGGGCGGCAAGGCACAGGGCAAGGCTGGCGGCAATGGCGGCGGGTCGCGTCATCATGGTCGCATCCGTCTGACTGGGGTTTGCGGCCCAACGTCCCGGCCGCCGCTTGCGTTCCCGGCCGGGGGTCAAGGCGCGGTCAGATGGTCCCGGAACAGCGCCGCTGCCCTGCCCCAAGCCCCCTCGTCGATGCGGTCGAGGCGCTTCAGAACCGGCAACAGCTGCCCAGCATAATCCAGCGCGCTTTCGCGCGGCAAGAGCGAGGGCAGGTTGTCGATCGCCATCACGTCCAGCGGCGGGTGCGCGGCGACACGGACCACCGGCCGGTGCCAGTCGGTCGCGCGATCATAGACCTTGACCGGGTTGAAATCGCTGGAGGGATCGCAGGCGACGTCACCGATCACCGTCAGCGCCCGGCCGGGCCCGACCGCCTCGGGCGGCACCAGAACCGGGGTCTGCGGCCCGGCCAGGATGCAATTGACGAACAGCTCATGCGCCAGGATCTCGGGGAAGGGGCCGCCGCCGGCCGTCTCGGCCATGTCCCATTTCGTGACCCGCACCCCCATGCGGCCCAGCAGGTCCGAAGCGCCGCTGCCCACCCTCCCCAGCGCGCCCACCACGATGGCATGCGGCCGCGGCGCGCCGGTCGCGTCCAGCTCGGCCCGCAGCTCGTCCAGCATCGCCTCTTGCGAGGGCCAGGCGGCGACCGGCCCGCAGAGGCTGCCGCGCCGCTGCGCCGCCCAAGCCTTCAGCGAGACCGCTGCCCCGGCGAAACCGGCCCAATAGCCGAAGGCCGCCAGCCGCCGGCCGCTTTCGTCGGTCAGGTATTCCAGGTCATAGAGCGCGCCGCCGCCGTCGCGAAACCGGCGCAGCAGCGCCAGCCCGGCCGGCTGGCCCTTGTAGGCATGGCCGAACATGATGTGGCGATGCGCCAGGGGCGTGCCGTCCTCGGGCAGTTCCTTGAGGCCAAAGACGATGGCCTCGGCCGGGGCGCCGGGCCATGAAGCCGCGGGCGCGATCTCGGCCCCGGCCGCGGCATAATCGGCGACGGGCAGGACACGATGCGGGCTTTCCTCGACCGTGACGCGAAAGCCCTGCGCGATCAACTCGCCCACGCCTGCCGGGGTGATGCCGACCCGCTGTTCATTGGCGCGGCTTTCCGCGCGGACCCAGAGATGAACCATACGCACCCTCCTTTCCGGTCGAGGCTAGGGAAATGGCGCCTGCACGGCAAGCGAGGGCCGCCTGGCGCCGCGGAACGGTCCCTGTCCGGCCGCGTCGATGCGGGTGACGGCCTGGGCTATGGGCTCGACGATCACCGCCATGGCGAAGGCGGTGGCATGGATCATGCGCTCGCCGTCCAGCGCCAGGGCGACGTGGCCGGGCCAGAACAGCAGGTCGTTGCGGCGGATCGCGCCGTCGGCCGGGGGAAAAGCGGCTTCCTGCATGTCGCTGTCGCCCGGACAGGGCACGGCGCAGGCCGCCAGCGCAGCCTGCGCCAGGCCCGAGCAGTCGATGCCGCAGCGGCTGTTGCCCCCCCACAGATAGGGCGTGCCCAGGAAACGCTCGGCCACCGCGGCGGGGTCGCGCTCGGCCCGGTCCGAGATATGCTGCGCCGGCACCCAGCCGCCCTGCGCCAGCCGGGCGAAACCGTCCCGCATGGCGACGACCGTCAGCCGCGCGCCCAGCGACAGCCGCATCTGCTCGGGGGTTTTCATGTCCGGCTCGGCATAGACATGGGTGGCCGGGGCGCTGACCCGGTGGGTGATGGCCGGCATCTGCCGGCTCAACCCCTCGGCCCGGACCCAGCCACAATAGCCGTCGGCCGCCGCCTGCACGAAGGCCCAGCCCTCGGCCTGTTCCAGCTGCACCAGGTCGGCGCCGAAATTCAGCTGGCGGTCGCGGGCGCCGCAGGGCGCGCGGCACAGATCGGCCAGCGGCGCGGCCAACCGCATCGGCTGCCCGGGGGTATAGGCCGGACGCTCCAGGATGCCGCGCAGGGATTCCAGCGCGACCCGCTCGGTCGCCGGGGTCAGCCGGCGGTCGGCAGGCGCGGTCATCGCAGGATTTCCGGCAGGGCGTGCAGGATGGCGCGCATGGCCTGGCCCGCCCCGCCCTTGGGCCGGCCAGGCGCGGCGCTTGGCTGCCAGCCATAGATGTCGAAATGCGCATAGGCCCGCGCCCGACCGGCAAAGCGGCGCAGGAACAGCGCCGCAGTGATCGCCCCGGCAAACCCGCCCGAGGGTGCATTGTCCAGATCAGCGATGGCCGGCTCGATCATCGCCTCATAGGGTTCCCAGAAGGGCAGGCGCCAGACCGGGTCGCCATGGGCCCGGCCAGCGCCCTGGATCGCGGCCGCCAGCGCGTCGTCGTCGCAGAAGAAGGGCGGCAGTTCGGGGCCAAGCGCCACGCGGGCGGCGCCGGTCAGCGTCGCCATCGACACCAGCAACTCCGGCGCCTCCTCCTCCGCCAGCGCCAGCGCATCGGCCAGCACCAGCCGGCCCTCGGCATCGGTATTGTTGACCTCGACCGTCAGGCCCTTGCGGCTGATCAGGATGTCGCCGGGGCGGAAAGCATTGGCAGAAATGGCGTTTTCCACCGCCGGGATCAGAATGCGCAGCCGCATGTCGCGATGCAGGCCCAGCCGGGCCAGGGTCTCGGCCAGGCCCAGCACATTGGCCGCGCCGCCCATGTCCTTCTTCATCAGCGCCATCGAGGCGGCCGGCTTGATGTCCAGCCCGCCGGTATCGAAACAGACCCCCTTGCCGACCAGCGTCAGCCGCGGCCCCTCGCCCGGAAAGCGGATGTCGATCAGCCGCGGGGGCTGCGCGCCGGCCCGGCCGACGGCGTGGATCATGGGAAAGTTGCGAGTGATCAGATCGTCGCCGCCAATCACCTCGATCCCGGCGCCATGCCGCAGGGCCAGGTCGCGGGCCGCCTGTTCCAGCTCGCCCGGCCCCATGTCCGAGGCCGGGGTGTTGATCAGGTCGCGCGCCAGATACTCGCCCGCGGCCATGGCGATCAGCCGGTCGCGGTCCAGCCCCTCGGGACAGACAAGGCGGGCGCCGGGCGCCTCGATCCGCTTGTAGCGGTCAAAGCGATACTGCGCGAAAAGCCAGCCCAGGGCGCCCAGGCCCAGATCGAAATCCTGGGGGAAATTCGCCAGATGCCAATTGCCGGCAGGCAGCACCTCGGCCGCCCGCGCCAGCGCAAAGCGTTCGCGCGCGGGGCGATCCGCGGGCTGGGGGCCAAGGCCGAACAGCGCGCCGCCAAGCCCGCCATCCGGCAAGGGAAGCAGGCAAACCTGGCCGGGCTTGGCCGCAAAACCCTGCGCCTTGGCCCAGGTCGCGGCCAGGGGGCCGATGTCGGGGGGCAGATCCGGCCCGGCATCGCCCGACCGGACCAGCCAAAGCGGAAGCGAGGGGGCATCGGGATCGGCAAATCGGGGTATCATCGGCATTTTCGTGACCTTCTGTCCTTTGCGGCACCCTAACGCCCCGGCCAAGGGCTGCAAGGGCGCGTTCGTTCAAGGGGATTCCGGCGAATCCCACAGCTGGGTCAACGACCGGTTGCCGATCCGCTCAAGCCTGCGGGTGGTGGCAGCAAGCGCCGGATCGTCCTGGCGTTCCGCGCAAGCGCCGACATCTATGGCGACACCGGCCAGGGTGACGAGCCCGACCTGCCAAGCCAATCGCGAAAGCTGGTCGGCGTTGGCGACGACGACCCCCAGGTCGCCCCGCTGCGAGGCTGCCACCGTGCGGCCGAGCGCAAGCGCAAGCTGTTCCAGCGCCGCACCGATAATCCGGCCCGCCGCGGGTTCCCCCAGTTCACGAACGATCTGTTCAAGCCTTTGCACGTCGATCCGAACGGTCTCGTCCATGCTCAGAACTGCAATCTTCGTCATTCCCGCTCCCATCTGGGCTTTCTGTCGCGCCGAGGCGCAAGCTGGCACCAATCCATCAAGAAAAGGTTATACAGCGCGCGCTAAACCACTCGAACTTTATCGGTTCAGCCGCTATCACTCTTGCGATCGGTAGATGAGGATAGGAATGAAAGAAGCACGTCCACTGCCGCTGTATCTGGTCCAGCGCTACCACGGCTGGCGCGCCACAGCCTTTGTCGAAAATCGTGTCTGGTATCGCCGCCTGGCCGAGGACGGCCAGCATCCCCGCGCCATGGTCATCGCCTGTTGCGATTCGCGCGTTCATGTGACCTCGATCTTCGGGGCGGATACAGGTGAGTTCTTCATTCACCGCAACATCGCGAATCTGGTTCCGCCCTATGCGCCGGACGGTGAGCAGCATGGAACCTCGGCCGCGGTCGAATATGCGGTGAACACGCTCAAGGTCGCCCATGTGGTCGTGGTGGGACATACCAATTGCGGCGGCGTGCAGGGATGCCATGCCATGTGTTCCGGCCATGCGCCCGAGCTCGAGGAAAAATCCAGCTTTGTCGGCCGCTGGATGGACATCCTGCGACCGGGTTACGAGCGCGTGGCGACGCTGCCGCCCGAACAGCAGATTCGCGGGCTCGAACGGCAGGCCGTCCTGGTTTCGCTTGAAAACCTGATGACCTTTCCCTTTGTGAAAACCGCAGTCGAATCAGGGAACCTGTCCTTGCACGGAGTCTTGCACGACATCGCCGAGGGAACGCTGGAACAATACGATCATCAGGCTGGGGGATTCACGCCGGTCATCTGAGTCCGCCCGTCGCACCGACATCGGCCGGTTGCAGATGCGGCCGGGAAAGTCCGGCCTCGGAAGCGCAAAGGCCCTGCGCCGAGTGGTTGTTCCGGTTCAGTTCACGATGAATTCGGCATGCAGCGCCCCAGCGGCATGAACCGCCTTCAAGATATCAATCATGTCGCGGGGCCTGATGCCCAGGGCGTTGAGCCCCGCGACCACCTCGGACAAGGATGATTCACCGGATATTTCGGCAAAGCCGATCCCCGGTTCCTGGGTGATTTCGGCCTGCGTCCTGGGCAGAACCACGGTTTCTCCCGGAGAGAAGGGATTCGGTTGCGACACGACAGGTGTTTCCCGCACCCGCAGGGTCAAGTTGCCCTGGGAAACCGCCACCCGCGAGATGCGCACATCCTCGCCCATGACAATAGTGCCAGATTTGTGATCGATGACGACGCGAGCGGCTGTCTCGGGCTCGACGGTGATATTCTCGATCTGTCCCATAAGCCGCGCCGGGTTGACCCGGCCCAAAACGGTCGAGTCGATCACGATGGTTCCCGAATCGACAAGCTCGGCCAGTCCACGTCCCAGCGTGCGATTGATCGCAGCCTCCACGCGGGCTGCTGTGGTGAAATCGGGATTCCTCAACGCCAGGCGCAGGTTTGTCATCTGCGAGAAATCGAAGGCCACCTCCCGCTCCACCCGCGCGCCCGAGGGGATGGTTCCTGTTGTCGGCACGCCTTGGACGACCGAGGCGGCTGCACCGGAGGCTTCCGTTCCTCCAGCCAGAACCGAGCCTTGCGCTACGGCGTATATTTCGCCGTCTGCCGCGCTCAGCGGCGTCATGACCAATGTGCCACCCAGCAGGCTTTTCGCATCGCCTATCGCGGCCACGCTGACATCGATCTGCGAACCGGCACGCGCAAAGGGCGGCAGGGTCGCTGTGACGATCACCGCCGCCACGTTCTTGGGCCGGAATGCTTCGTCAGTGACATTAACGCCCAGTCGTTCCAGCAATCCGGCCATGATCTCTTCGGTAAAAGGCGAGTTTCGCAAGCTGTCGCCCGAACCGCTCAGACCGACGACAAGGCCATAACCGACCAGATCGTTGCCCCGGACGCCGTCGATATTGGCCAGATCCTTGATCCGGACCGGCGCTGCGAGTCCGGGAGCGGCAAGGCCGAACAGGATCAGCAGAAGGCATAAAAACCTCATGACAGGTAGTCCGCGAGGCTGAGACGGGAAAGCCGAACCGTGATGGCATAGAGACTTTGAATCTTTGCTTCTGTTTCCTCCAAGGCAGTGGCGGTCTCAGCGGGGTCGGCACCGATCATGTTCGTGCGCGCGATGGATAGCGTTGTTGTTTCGGCCGAGTTTCTGGCCTGCGCCTGGGTGACGGCGGCTTGTTGTTGGCCCAGATCGGCGCGGGCAGCAGTCAATCCGATCGTTGCCTTGGCCAGTCGGACCCCGGCTTCGGAGAAAAGATCGCGCAAGGTCTTTGCGTCCATTGCCGGCCCGGCTTCCGAAGCATAGGCGATCATGGCCATTCCCTTGAGCGTGTCGCGCAGTTCCACCGAATTGGCCGAAAGATTGCTGTCGATCCGATGATCGGGCGAAATCAAGAACCGGGTACTGCCGTTATCGCTACCCCGGTAGACCGTGTCGGAAAAGCCCCCAGCCCCCTGTGGCGCAGCGAACCATGCGTCGATACGGTTTGCGATAGCCGCCGCCGTGGTCGCGCCAGAGACCGCGGTATTCAGCTCCGCGAGGATCGTTTCAAAACCGGTCAGTGCCGGACCGTCGGTCCGGTTGCCTGCAAAAAGATGTTGCCCGGCGCTGGTGGTGTTCAGGGTAGCAAGCATAGACTGGAAATCCCGGTTGATGCTGTCGGCACGCGCCCTCAGGTCATGCTCGTCCAGAATATTGGGCTCCGTCAGCAACCGGGGGCCGAGATCGTCCACGACATCGTGGATCTGCCCGAGCGCGGCCTGCATGCCGGCCAGCCGGGTTTGCGCTTCCGATGCGTTTTGCTGGAACGTGGTCAGCAGCTTCAGTCGGGATTCGATATGCGAGATCCCCGACAGATCCCCGCCCAGCGTCTTGGGAATATCCGATTTGTCCCCGGTCATCATTTCCTGGGTCAGCCGGTCCAGCCTGGCTTTCAGCCCCTGCTGGGCTCTGTTGCACAAATCCTGTGAGGGATTCATCTTGTGAATCCAGTATGGTAGCTGGAGGGCATGAGCAGACCCACACCCCCCGCATACAAGACCAGGAAC
>NZ_JBGOSN010000014.1:0-108102 GCF_046335115.1 Paracoccus sp. P2
AAAAAGAGACTTTCGATCTGCAAGCGACGCTGACCTGATATCTGCAAGACTCCTTAGCGCGGGTTAGCTCGTTTCAAGCCAGGAAAGGGCCATAGCGTCATCGCGCCATGTGCCCCACCTATCGCCCCGCCCTGCCAACGACTGGCAACATTCTGGTACCGGATCTTCCGTCTAGCAGGAATCCTACCGCCCCAGCCAATTCATCTAAGTCAATAAGAAGATGATATTTTCTGTTCTCACGAACGGGATCTTTCCGGACCTTTTCGACGGAATAGCTTAGATTGGCTCGCGACCTGCTGCGTCATGGCGGTTGGGCGACGGAGAGGGTTATGCCCCAAGAGATGCCCCAGGGTCGGGCTGCTGGCGAGATAAAATGCAAGGTCGCCCGAGACGGTCGGAGCCTCGGGCAAAGACTGCATCATGGTTCAGGCACGGGAAGCCTATCCAGCCTGCTCCACCAAGAACTCGTACAGCATTTCCTGACACTCCCGCCGGTAGGTCTGACCCAGCGACTGCCGAAGGGAATCGGATTCTGCCGTGGAACTCCAGACACGATCCGTCAGCCATAACCCCACGACCACCATCAGAAGTGCGATTGCCTTCTCATTCTCATCTTCAACTTTTTCGAAGAGTTTTTCGTGTATAGCTCGAACTTCAGCTTTGAGCACTCCGGAGGCTTTGGCCCGGTAGATCTGTTCCGCACGCTCGGGATGAACCGCGCCGGGTTTTCCGGAGGCTGATTTGGGTTAGTTACGCGGCCATGTCTTCAGTTTCCAGAGCGGCGTAGAAGTTGGCCTCTGCTTCCGAAGGCGGGATGTTCCCGATCGGTTCGAGCAGACGGCGGTTGTTGAACCAGTCGACCCATTCCAGCGTGGCATATTCGACAGCCTCGAAGCTGCGCCACGGGCCGCGACGGTGGATAACCTCAGCCTTGAAGAGGCCATTGATCGTCTCGGCCAAGGCGTTGTCATAGCTGTCGCCGACGCTGCCCACCGATGGTTCGATGCCAGCTTCCGCCAGCCGCTCACTGTAGCGAATGCTCAGGTACTGCGAACCGCGGTCGCTATGGTGGACCAGCCCCATGCCCTTGGACGGGCGCCGATCATGCACGGCCTGCTCCAAGGCATCGAGCACGAACCCTGCATGGGCGGAAGTGCTGACGCGCCAGCCCACAATCTTGCGGGCATAGGCATCGATGACGAACGCGACGTAAGCGAAGCCTTTCCAGGTGGCGACATAGGTGAAGTCGTCGTCCATTGGGCTCGGACCAATGGCGCCACAATGGACGACCCCAGAGCATGTTCGGCGCAGGCACGCGAAACTGGCGGTTGACCTTGTCCAGCGGGCATGGCGCCTTCTTGTCCGGGATCGTGGTCCGGTGCGGCTTGCCGCGAATAATCCCCTGAACGCCCATGCCCTTCATCAGCCTTGCCACCGTGCATCGGGCAATATCGAAGCCTTCTCGGCCCAGCTGCCGCCAGACCTTGCGCACGCCGTAGACGCGCCAGTTCTCCTCGAACACGCGCAGGATCTCTGGCCGCAAGGCCTCGTCCCGGCGCGCCCGGTCGGACTGCCGCGTGGGATCGGCCCGCTTCGCCAGATGATCGTAATAGGTGGACGGGGCAATCGGCAGCACGCTGCAGATCGGCTCGACCCCGTGTGCATCCCGATGCGCGTCAATGAACGACACCATCACTTCGACCGGCGGTCGAGTATCCGCCATCGCAAAATACGCTGATGCCTTGCGCAGGATCTCGTTCGCCTGGCGCAGTTCCCGGTTCTCCCGCTCCAGCGCCTTTATCTTCTCGGCCATCTCGGTCGGTATGCCCGCGCGCCTGCCGCTGTCGACCTCGGTCTTCTTGACCCAGTCATTCAACGTCTGCGGGGTGCAGCCGATCTTCGCCGCGATCGACATGATCGCCTGCCAGCGCGACGGATGCTGAGCCTCGTTGTCGAGAACCAGCCGCACCGCACGTTCGCGCACTTCAGGGGAAAACTTGGTCGTCGTCTTGCTCATGATGCTCCATCCTACTCAGGAGTTGGAGCCTCCGGAAAACCCGGCGCGGTTCACCGGGGCGCAGCTCGGGTGCGGAGACAAGCGCCACCGGCTTGAGGACGGCAGTCTTCACCGGTCTTTGTACCGCTTACCAACGATGCAAAGGCGTTGCTCAGTTCGAGCCGAAGGCGTTCTCGATGATCTCGACGCGCCCGAACTGATCGACAAGGGCGGCATCGAAACGCATCGCGGTCAGCAGTCCCGAAGGCAGGCGCCCACAATATTCCAGCGCGGCATTGCAGATCCGCGCGATCTGCCGCGTCCCGATCCGTTCCGCCGCCCCGGCGTGAAAACGCGACTTCTTGACCTCCACAAAGGCATATTCGTCATCCTTGCGCAGGATCAGGTCGATTTCGCCGCCGCGCCCGCGCCAGCGTTCGGCCATGACCTCATAACCGCGCTGGCGATATTCTCGCGACACCGATTCCTCGGCGAAACGGCCGGAGGAATAGGCGACGGCACCTTGCCGGGCCTTCATGCCCAGGGCAGAAACCGGCGTTCCGCCGGAAATCCGTTCCAACCTCATTCCCGCTCCTTCTTCATCTCAAGCGCCAGCGCATAGATTTCGCGCCGGGGACGCCCGAACCTGGACGCCACTTCCGCAGCTGCTTCCTTTACCGGAAGCGTGCCCAGCAGGCCCGCCAGGGCCGCGCGCAAACTGTCCTCGTCGGCGACGACCGGCTCGGGGCGCCCGAACAGCACCACGATTTCGCCGCGCAACCCCTCGGCCGGGATCCGTTCCAGCAGCTCTGCGGCCGTGCCGTGCATCACCTCTTCGAATTTCTTCGTCAGTTCCCTGCAGATTACCGTATGCCGATTCGCCTCAGTTTCGCAGAAATTCTCCAACAGTTGCTTAACGCGCCTGGGGCTTTCGAAAACGATCACCGTCGCATCGACCTTGCGCCAGCTTTCGACCCAGCTTCGCCGCGCTCCGCTTGCCGCCGGGGGAAAGCCCACGAACAGGAACCGGTCGCTGGGCAGGCCCGAGACCGACAGCGCCGCCAGGGCCGCCGAGGGGCCGGGCAGCGCCCGGACCGCAAAGCCCGCCTCGGCGGCATCCCGCGCAAGCCGGTAGCCGGGATCGGCGACCAGCGGCGTGCCGGCATCCGAGGCATAGGCCACCGACCGTCCCTGGCCCAGGGCGGCAAGCACCGCCGGACGCTGCCGGTCGGCATTGTGGTCGTGATAGGCGATGATGCGCCGGCCGCGCAGCGGGATGCCGTGAATATCCATCAGGTGCCGCAGGTTGCGCGTATCCTCGGCCGCCAGGACATCCGCGGTGTTCAGGACGTCGAGCGCGCGCAGGGTGATGTCGCGCGCTGTGCCGATCGGGGTCGCAACCAGGTAGAGCCCCGGTTCGGGCGAGGCGGCCGATACGGTCAGGGAAAGCGGCCGCGCGCCCGTCCCGGTTGTGCTGGCGCCATCCTCCATCGCGGTCCCTTTCGTGCTGCCGGGGCAAGTTGCCATGTCCCGAATATGCCAATAACCTGCCCCCATCAAACCCCCAGCCTCGATCCAACAGGGAATCACGCCATGACCGTCCTGAAAACGATCCGCGGCGCCTTCGACCTGCGCCGCCCGCTCGCGCGCATCGGCGCTGTCCTTTCCGCCCTGGCACTTGCCGCCTGCCAGCCGATCGAGATGGGAGCCTCGGGCCCGCGGACCGGCCCGAGCATCGATCCTTCGCAGCCGGTGCAGGTGGCGCTGCTGGTGCCGGGCGGCACGGGAAGCGCGGATCTGGACTGGCTGGCGCGCTCGCTGAGCAATTCCGCGAAGATGGCGGCGGCCGATGCGCGCGGCGCCACCATCGACCTGCGCATCTACGATGCGGGCTCCGAGCCGGGCACCGCCGTCGCCATGGCCAACCGCGCCGTGGCCGAGGGCGCCAAGATCATCCTGGGTCCGCTTTTCGCCGACAGCGCCAATGCGGTCGGCAATGCCATGGCGCCGCAGGGCGTGAACGTGCTGTCCTTCTCGAACAACACCGACATCGCCGGCGGCAATGTCTTCGTGCTGGGCAACACCTTCGACAACGTGGCCGACAGGCTGGTGAAATACGGGGTCCGGAACGGCAAGCGCCGCATCCTGATGGTGGCCGAGGACGACACGGCCGGCCAGGTCGGTGCCCACGCCATCGAGCGGGCGATCCGCCGGAACGGCGCCACCCTGGCCGGGACCGCCGTGCATCCCCTGTCCCAGTCCGGCATCGACGGTATCGTCCCGAACGTCGCCCAGGCGGCGCTTTCGGGCAATGTCGATGCGGTGTTCCTGACCGCGAACCAGGGCGCGGTGCTGCCCTATCTGACCGACAGGCTGGCCGATGCCGGCGTCACCTCGGCCACGGTGCAGATGATGGGGCTGACGCGCTGGGACCAGCCCTCGGCCCGGCTGCAGCTGCGCGGCGTGCAGGGCGGCTGGTTCGCCATTCCCGACACCACGATGAAGGCGCAGTTCGACCAGCGCTATCGCGCCGCCTATGGCGAGACGCCGCATGAGCTGGGTTCGCTGGCCTATGACGGGGTATCCGCCATCGCCGCGCTGGTGCGGGCGGGCAAATCCAACGCGCTGACCACCTCGGGCCTGACGCAGAACTCGGGCTTTGCCGGGGTCTCGGGCGCCTTCCGCCTGCGGCGCGACGGCACCAACGAGCGCGCGCTGGCCGTGGCCACCGTGCGGGGCGGCCAGGTGGTGGTGCTGGATCCCGCGCCGCGCAGCTTCGGCGGCTTCGGGTTCTGATCTTGAGCGCCAAGGACACCGACAGCCTGCCGCAAAGCGCCCCGGCCCTGCCTGGGGCGCATTCGCTGTTCAGCCCCGAAAGCTTCCTGCCGGCGCTGACCGAGGCGCTGAACGACATCGCCGAGCCGCGCGAGATCCGGGCGCGCACCGTGGCCATCCTGGCCCAGGCCCGCAGTGCCGCCATGAGCGATATCGCGGCGGGCTTCATGTCCCATCCCCGCGCCGCGCGCGAGACGGTGCGCGCCATCGCCAGCCTGACCGATGCCACGGTGGCGGCCGTCCATCACGTCGCCACCACCGTCCTGCATCCCCTGCTCAACCCGACCGATGCCGAGCGGCTGGCCGTGCTGGCCATCGGCGGCTATGGCCGGGCCGAAATGGCGCCGCAATCCGACGTCGACCTGCTGTTCCTGACGCCGTGGAAGGTCAGCGGCTGGGCCGAGAGCGTCGTCGAATCCATGCTCTACATGTTGTGGGATCTGAAGCTGAAGATCGGCCAGTCCACGCGCTCGATCGACGATTGCCTGCGGCTGGGCGCGGGCGACATCACCATCCGCACCAGCCTGCTGGAACACCGGCTGATCTGCGGCCATGCCGCCGCCGCCGAAACCCTGCGCGACCGGCTCTGGGCCGAGCTGTTCGACAAGACCGTTCCCCAGTTCATCGAGGCCAAGCTGGCCGAGCGTGCCGAGCGCCACCGCCGCCAGGGCGGCCAGCGCTACGTGCTGGAACCGAACGTCAAGGAGGGTAAGGGCGGCTTGCGCGACCTGCAGACCCTCTACTGGATCGCGAAATACATCCACCGGGTCGACCGCGCCGTCGAGCTGGTCGACCTGGGCTTCTTCACCCGCGAGGAGCATCTGACCTTCTGGCAGGCCGAGGATTTTCTCTGGGCCGTGCGCTGCCACCTGCACCTGATCGCCGGGCGGCCGCAGGACCAGCTGACCTTCGACATGCAGGTCGAGGTCGCCCGCCGCATGGGCTATCGCGACCTGGGCGGCCGGCGCGCGGTCGAGATCTTCATGCAGGACTATTTCCTGCACGCCACCCGCGTGGGCGAGCTGACGCGGGTCTTCCTGGTCGCGCTGGAGGCCCGCCACCTCTATCGCGCGCCGATCATGAACATCCTGTTCCAGCGCCGCCGCCGCGTCCGCGCCGGCTTCCGCATGGACCGCGGGCGGCTGACCTATGGCGACGAGCGGCAGTTCCTGTCCGACCCGCTGAACATCCTGCGGCTTTTCGAAGAGGCGCTTCGGACCGGCATCCTGATCCACCCCGACGCCATGCGCGCCGTCACGGCCAACCTGGACAGCATAGACGACCGCATGCGCTCGGACCCCGAGGCGGTCAGGATCTTCCTCGACCTGCTCTTGAAGCACGGCAACCCGGAACGCTCGCTGCGGCGGATGAACGAATTGGGCGTGCTGGCGGCCTTCATCCCGGAATTTGCCCCGGTCGTGGCGATGATGCAGTTCAACGTCTATCACCATTACACGGTGGACGAGCACCTGATCCAATGCGTCGCGGCGCTGGCTGCCATCGAGCGCGGCGAGGATGCCGAGGATCTGCCCGTGGTCAGCAAGATCATGAAGGGCAAGGTGAACCGGCGGGTGATCTACCTGGCGGTGCTGCTGCATGACATCGGCAAGGGCCGGGCCGAGGATCACTCGATCCTGGGCGCCCGGCTGGCGCGGCGCATCTGCACCCGCTTCGGCCTGCCGGCGGACGAGATCGAGACCATCGAATGGCTGATCCGCAACCACCTGCTGATGTCGGACGTGGCGCAAAAGCGCGACATCGCCGATCCGCGCACGCTGCGCGACTTCGCCAAGGCGGTCAAGACCACCAAGCGGCTGGACATGCTCTTGGTGCTGACCGTCTGCGACATCCGCGGCGTCGGCCCCGGCACCTGGAACAACTGGAAGGCGATGCTGCTGCGCAAGCTGCACGAGGAGACCAAGCGCGCGCTGGAAAACGGCCTCGAGGAGCTGAACCGCGACAAGCGCATCGGCGAGGCCAAGCGGTCGCTGCGCCACCTGCTGACCGCCAAGGGCTGGGAGCCCAAGGCGATCAAGGCCGAGCTGGGCCGGCATTACGACAACTATTGGCCGGGCCTGCCGACCGAGACGCAATATGTCTTTGCCGAGATGCTGAAGGATCTGGGCGAGGACGAGATCCGCACCGACCTGCATCCCGACACCGACCGCGACGCGACGCGGGCGGCCTTCGTGCTGGCCGACCATCCCGGCATTTTCTCGCGCATGGCCGGGGCGCTGGCGCTGGTGGGCGCCAATATCGTCGATGCGCGCACCTATACCACCAAGGACGGTTTCGCGACCGCGGTGTTCTGGCTGCAGGACGCGGACGGCCATCCCTATGCCGCCGACCGCCTGCCGCGGCTGCGCACCATGATCCAGCGCACCCTGGGCGGCGAGATCGTCGCGCGCGAGGCCCTGGCCGGCCGCGACAAGCCCAAGAAGCGCGAGGCCGCCTTCCGCTTCCCGACCCATGTCACCTTCGACAACGAGGCCTCCGACGTCTATACGGTGATCGAGGTCGATACCCGCGACCGGCCCGGCCTGCTCTACGACCTGACCCGGACCCTGGCCGACAACCACATCCAGATCGCCAGCGCCGTGATCGCCACCTTCGGCGCGCAGGTGGTGGACACTTTCTATGTCAAGGACATGTTCGGGCTGAAGCTGCACCAGCCGGGCCGCCGCGAGTCGCTGGAAAAGAAGCTGCGCCAGGCGATCAAGGAAGGGACCGAACGCGCCGAACGGGCCGAGCGCCCGCCGGGCGGGACGTTCTGAGGGACAGAAGATGCAACCGATCAGGCTAATCCGGGGCTTTCTCTCGGTGGGGGCGTGGACTCTGGGCAGCCGCGTGGTGGGCTTCGTGCGCGACGTGATGATCGCCGCCTATCTGGGCACCGGCCCGGTGGCGCAGGCCTATATCGTCGCCTTCACCCTGCCCAACATGTTCCGCCGCTTCTTCGCCGAGGGCGCCTTCAACACCGCCTTCGTGCCGATGTTCGCCAAGCGGCTGGAAAGCGGCGAGAACCCGCGCGGCTTTGCCGAGGAGGCCTTCTCGGGCCTGTTCTCGGTGGTGCTGGCCGTGTCGCTGGTCGCGCATCTGGCGATGCCCTGGCTGGTGCTGATGCAGGCGGCGGGCTTTCAGGACGACGAGCGTTTCGAGCTGGCGGTGATCTATGGCCGCATCTGCTTTCCCTATATCCTGTTCATCTCGCTGACGGCGCTCTTGTCGGGGCTGCTGAACGCGGGCGGGCGCTTCATGGCCGCGGCCGCCGCGCCGGTGCTGATGAACCTCATCCTGATCGCGGCCATGCTGCTGGCTGACTGGCAGGGCTGGGACATGGGACTGGCGATGGCCTGGTCCACCCCGGTCTCGGGCATCGCCCAGCTTGCCGCGGTCTGGTGGGCGGCAAAGCGCATGGGCTTTGCGCTGCGGCTGCGCCGGCCGCGGCTGTCACCGGACATGCGCAGGCTGCTGGCGGTGGCGGCACCCGCGGTGCTGGCCGGGGGGGTGGTGCAGGTCAACCTGCTGGTCGGCCGCCAGGTCGGCTCGTTCTTCGACCGCGGCATCGCCTGGCTGACCAATGCCGACCGGCTGTATCAGTTGCCGCTGGGCGTCGTCGGCATCGCCATCGGCATCGTGCTCTTGCCCGACATCTCGCGCCGGCTGAAGAACGGCGATACCGGCGGCGGCCGCCATGCCTATAACCGCGCCGCCGAATTTGCGCTGTTCCTGACCGTCCCGGCCGCCGTGGCGCTGGTGATCGCGGCCTATCCGCTGATCTCGGTGCTGTTCCGGCGCGGCGCCTTCCTGACCGCCGATGTCGGTCCGACCGCGCTGGCGCTGGCGATCTATGGCCTGGGCCTGCCGGCCTTCGTTCTGCAAAAGGTGCTGCAGCCGCTGTATTTCGCCCGCGAGGACACGCGCACCCCGTTCCGCTTCGCTGTCTGGTCCATGGTGGTCAACGCGGTGGTGGCGCTGGGGCTTGCGCCCTTCATCGGCTTTTCCGCCGCCGCCTGGGGCACCACCGTCGCCGGCTGGACCATGGCGGCGCAGCTCTGGCGCGGCACGAAAGCCTTTGGCGAGGCGGCCGAGCTCGACGACCGCTTCCGCCACCGCCTGCCCCGCATCTGCGCGGCATCCGCGGTCATGGGCGCGGTGATCTGGGGCCTGATGCTGGCCCTGGGCGATACGCTGGAGCAGCCCGGCACCCGCTATCTGGCGCTGGCCGCGCTGGTCCTGGGCGGCATGGCGGCCTATGGCGCGGCGGCGCTGGTGCTGGGCGCGTTCCGGCCCTCGGACCTCCGCGCGGGCCTGCGGCGTCAGCGCTGACGGATCTGGCGCATCACGCGCCCGATCCCGCCCGGCACCAGCACGAAGGACAAAAGGAAACCGCAGCAGAAGCCGGCGATCTCGGCGATCCAGGTCAGGCTGCCGTCCTGGAACAGGATGCCGAAGACCAGCTGGAAGGCCAGCAGCATGCCGATCAGGGTGAAGGCGCGCAGCCGGTTCGCGTTCTCCTGCCCCAGCCGGGTCCAGAGCAGGAAGGTGAAGGCGCCGACGAAGCCGTAGACCGCCGGGTAGCCGCCGATCAGCGCCTGGAAGCGGAACTGCGGCAGAAGCCCCGCCGCCAGCGTATAGACCAGCGCGCCCCCGACGGCCGAGCCGAAGAACAGCGCCGCGACCGCCCAAGGCCGGAACTGGTTCGCGATCAGGTTTCCCAGCGCCAGCGTGAAGACGATGACGAACAGCGCATGGGTCAGCGACAGATGCACGAAGGAATAGGTCAGGATGCGCCAGCTCTGGTCCAGCAGGAGCACCTTCATCTGCCACAGCCGCAGCACGAATTCGGGGATATAGGCGGTGCGCTCGACCGCGATCTGGCGCATGGCAAGGCCGGCGCCCTGCCCGCTGCCGCCGATGAACCCCATCTGCGCAAGGCCGAACACCGCCTCGCAGGCGATCATCGGCAGGGCGATCATCCACACCACGGCGGGCACGGGGTTCAGGGGCGATTCATCGTAACCGGGTCGCATCATGGCTCCTTTCCAGCGGGCTGTTGCGCAACCCGTCACCCTGCGGGCGGTTGCGCCCGGACGGGGCAAGAGGTAAGCCAGCCACCGGGATTTTCCAAGCAGGTAGTGCCATGACCACGAGCTTCGCCAAGCGCATCTTCTCCGGCATCCAGCCCTCGGGCGGGCTGACGCTGGGCAACTATCTGGGCGCGCTGAAACGCTTTGCGGACTATCAGGGCAAGGGAGCCGAGACGATCTATTGCGTCGTGGACCTGCATGCGATCACCGTCTGGCAGGAGCCCGAGAAGCTCAGGCACAACACCCGCGAGGTCGCGGCGGCCTTTATGGCCTCGGGCGTCGATCCCGAGGTCTCGATCCTGTTCAACCAGAGCCAGGTTTCGCAGCATGCCGAACTGGCCTGGCTTTTCAACACCGTGGCGCGGGTGGGCTGGATGTACCGGATGACCCAGTTCAAGGACAAGGCCGGCAAGAACAGCGAAAACTCCAGCCTGGGCCTGCTGGCATACCCGTCGCTGATGGCCGCCGACATCCTGGCCTATCACGCCACCGCCGTCCCGGTGGGCGAGGATCAGAAGCAGCACCTGGAGCTGACCCGCGACATCGCCGCCAAGTTCAACCACGATTACGGCGTGGACTTCTTCCCGATCACCGAGCCGATGATCGAGGGCGCGGCGACGCGGGTCATGTCCCTGCGCGACGGGTCCAAGAAGATGTCGAAATCCGATCCCTCGGATGCCAGCCGCATCAACCTGACCGACGATGCCGATGCCATTGCGCAAAAGATCCGCAAGGCGCGCACCGATGCCGACCCGCTGCCGGGATCGATGGACGGCCTGAAGGACCGGCCCGAGGCCAAGAACCTGGTCAATATCTATGCCGCGCTGACCGGCGAGAGCGGCGACCAGGTGCTGGCCCGGTTCGAGGGCCAGGGCTTCGGCGCCTTCAAGCCGGCCCTGGCCGAGGTCGCGGTCGAGGCCCTGGCGCCGATCACCCGGCGGATGACCGAGTTCATGGCCGACCCGGCCGAGATCGACCGCATCCTGGGCCGCGGCGCCGGCCAGGCGCAGGCCATCGCCGAGCCGATCGTCGAGCGCACCAAGGACATCATGGGCATGATCCGCTCGCGCTGAGCGCGGGCTGTCCACGAATGTTGCAATGACTTCCCGGCAGGATGGGCTATGATTCCCCATCCTGCCGCAAAACGGGAAAAACCATGCCTGATCAATTGTCGAGGATGCTCGGCGAGCGCCCATGGTTGCTGGCCGATGGGGCCACCGGAACCAATCTCTACAACATGGGGCTGGCTTCGGGCCAGGCGCCGGACCTGTGGTGCGAGACCCATCCCGACCAGGTGCGCGTGCTGCACCGGCAGATGATCGCCGCGGGCGCCGACATCATCCTGACCAACAGTTTCGGTGCCAATGCCAGCCGGCTGCGGCTGGCCAAGGCGCAAGACCGCGTGGCCGCGCTGAACCGCGCCGCCGCCCGGCTGGCGCGCGAAGCGGCGGCCGAGGTCGGCCGCGCCGTGGTCGTCGCCGGCTCGGTCGGCCCGATCGGCGAGATCATGGCGCCGATGGGCCGGCTGACCGAGGCCGATGCCACCGCCATGTTCACTCAGCAGGCGCAGGCGCTGAAGGAGGGCGGCGCCGACGTGCTGTGGATCGAGACGATCAGCGCCGCCGAGGAAATGCGCGCCGCCGCCAAGGCCGCACAGGCGGTCGGCATGCCCTGGTGCGGCATGATGAGCTTCGAGCCGGGCGGGCGCAGCATGATGGGGGTGACGCCGCCGCAGCTTGCCTCGCTGATCGACCGGCTGCCGCATCCGCCCCTGGCCTATGGCGCGAATTGCGGCACCGGCCCGGCCGAGCTGCTGCTGGCCGTGGCCGGGTTCGCCGCCTCGGGCAACGAGCGCCCGCTGATCGCCAAGCCCAATGCCGGGGTGCCGCGCTATCAGGACGGCGGGCTGATCTATGACGCGACGCCCGAGGTCATGGCCGAGTTCGCCGTGCTGGCGCGCGACATGGGCGTGCGCATCATCGGCGGTTGCTGCGGCACCACGCCTGCGCATCTGGCCGCCATGCGCGACGCGCTGGTCGCCGCACCGCGCGGCCCCCGCCCCTCGCCCGAGCGGATCTCGGCCCGCATCGCGCAGGTGATGGGGCCGGGCGAGTAGTCAGAACAGCGACAGCTGGTCCCCCGCCCGCGGCGGCGGGGCGAAGCGGCTGCAATCCAGCACTTCGGATTCGCGCTGCAATCCCAGCCGCTTGCGGGCCAGGCGGAAACGCTGGTGCAGCAGGTCGGCCTCGGGCCCCTCGCCGCGCATGCGGCTGCCGAAGCGCGGGTCGTTGTCGCGTCCGCCGCGCATCGCCTGGATGCGCGCCATGACATGCGCGGCCTTGCCGGGATGGTGCCGCTCCAGCCAGTCGCGGAACAGCGGCGCCACCTCCAGCGGCAGGCGGATCGGGATCATGCCGGCAGCACTCGCCCCGGCGTCGCGGGCGGCCTGCATGATGCGCTCCAGCTCATGCTCGGTCAGCACCGGGATGATCGGCGCGACCATGACCCGCACCGGCACGCCGACATCCGAAAGCACCCGGATCATTCGCAGCCGGGTCGAGGGCGCGGGCGCCCGCGGCTCCATCTGCCGCGCCAGATCCGCATCCAGCGTGGTCAGGGAAATGCAGACCATCGCCTGCCCCTTGGCCGCCATCGCCCCGAGCAGGTCAGCGTCGCGCATCACCGTGGCGCCCCGCGTCACCAGGCTAAGCGGGTGGTTCCAGTCGTGCAGCACCTGCAGGCAGCTGCGCATGATGCCCAGCCTGGCCTCGACAGGCTGGTAGGGATCGGTATTGGTGCCAAAGGCGATGGGCGCGACGGCATAGCCGCGCCGGCCGATCTCGGCCTCCAGCAGTTCGGGGGCGTTGGGCTTGGCGACGATCCGCGTCTCGAAATCCAGGCCCGGCGACAGGCCCAGATAGGCGTGGCTGGGCCGGGCGAAGCAATAGATACAGCCATGCTCGCAGCCGCGATAGGGGTTGATCGAACGGTCGAAGGGAATGTCGGGCGAGCTGTTGCGGGCGATGATCGAACGCGCCCGCTCCTGCGTGACCTCGGTGCGCAGCAGGGCCTGCTCTTCGGGAATGTCCCAGCCGTCATCCTCGCGCTCGGTTCGATAGGGCTCGAAGCGTCCGGCAGGGCGCGAGTCGGCGCCGCGGGCGCGCAGGATCTCGTCGGGATTGCGGGGTGGCAGGCGCATGCCGCCAGACTAGAACATTTCGCGAACATTTTCCAGATCGTGCCGCGAAAGCGCAGCCGGAATCGGCAGCGGAACGCACAAAGCCGGATCTGGGGCTTTTCGACGCGCGCCGGCGGGGCCATATTGAAGGCAACGGAGGATGCCATGCCGCTGCCGCATTTCCTGATCCTGATCCTTGCCGTGATCCTGGCCGCCGGGCTGACGATCTGGGCTGCAAGCGCCATCGGCATTCCGCTGTTCGCGCTGGGGTTCCTGGCGCTGCTTGCGGCGGCGATCGCGCATCTGACGACGCGCGATCACCGAAGCTAGTCACCCCGCCGCACCAGGCGGGCGGGCTGGAAACAGGGCGCCGCTGGCGCCATTTTCCGTCATTCCTGCGGCGTTACGCCGCTGCATCGCTTGGCTTCTCGGCGTTTTCCTTGACCGCGGAAAGCGCGGCCTCCTCCGTCCATGCCCGCCCGTTCGCACTCGGATCGTGCAGGACCGTCCAGGCCCAGGCGGCCACGCCAGGCTGTTTCGGATCGTGACAGATACGCCCCACCGGCTCCTCATTGCGGCAAATGGTCCAGTCACCCGAAACGGGGTTGCCGTCCACCACGGTCTGAATACGTGTCCACATACGAGATCCTTTCTTGTCTTTTCGTTGATCGCCCTGCATGGCCGCAAGTTACGGGCAGCCATGCGCGCGGACGATGGTCGCAGCGCCGGACGAATGCGAATCGGCGCGTCACAGGCTTGATGTCATCACGCAAACCTGACCGCTTCTTTAACCGGCATTCTCCGGCGCTGCAATAAATCCGCTGCGTTCCGACGCGGCGGCGTCTAGTCCGAAAGCAGTTCCGTATCCCAGTAAAGGAAATCCATCCAGCTTTCATGCAGGTGATTCGGCGGGAAGCGCCGGCCTACGGCGTGCATTTCTTCGGGCGTTGGCCGGCGCGGCGGCCGGCGCAGCCTGAGCCCCGAATGTTTCAGCGATTTGTTGGCCTTCTTCAGGTTGCAGGGCGAACAGGCGGCGACGACATTCTCCCAGCTGGTCACGCCCCCGCGCGAGCGCGGCACGACATGGTCGAAGGTCAGCTCGCCCTTGGCGCCGCAATACTGGCAGCAGAATTCGTCCCGCAGAAAAAGATTGAAGCGCGTGAAGGCCACGCGCTTCTGGGGTTTGACGAAATCTTTCAGCACGACGACCGAGGGGATGCGTATCGCGTGATGCTGGCTTCGCACCACCTCGTCATATTCGGCGATGATCTGGACCCGGTCCAGGAACACCGCCTTCACCGCTTCCTGCCAGGGCCATAGCGACAGCGGATAATAGCTGAGCGGCCTGAAATCGGCATTTAGAACCAGCGCAGGATGGTGGCGCAAGAAGGATGGCTCGCGCACGAATTGGGTTCGAAAGTCGCCATGGTCGTCCAGCATCGGCCCTCGCTTCGCCTTGTCCGGGACGGGTCAGAACATGGCACCGACTATATATCGCGGCTCCGGGCTGACAAGTCCCTGAATATATGCCTGGCGCACAAATAGCCGGGCGGCGTGACAGGCGCGTGACAAGGCCCGCCGCGACGGCTTTACTGCGGCGAGGCGATCTTCATCAGCACCAGCCCCGCGACGATCAGCACGGCGGCGACAAGCCGCAGCGCGTCGGCCGATTCGCCCAGCAGCAGCACGCCCAGGACGAAGGTGCCGACCGCGCCGATGCCGGTCCAGATGACATAGGCGGTCCCCAGCGGCAGCACCTTCATCGACAGCGACAGGAACCAGACGCTGGCCACCATGGCGGCCAGGGTGATCGTGGTGGGCCAGGGCCGGCTAAAGCCCTCGGACTGCTTCATCGCGAAGGCCCAGATCACCTCGAGCAGCCCCGCCACGCCCAGATAGATCCACGCCATGCCGCGTCCCTGTCCTGCCCCGGGGCAGGCTGGCGCGCGGCGCGGCCAAGGTCAAGCCGGTCTGGCCCGGCAGCCCGATTGCTGGCAAGATGGCGGCATGACGCCACCGCCGCCCACAACCCCGCCCCAGCTGATCGGCACGCTGGAATCCGCGCTCTATGCCGAGGATCTGGACGAGGCCGCCCGTTTCTGGACCGGCATCATCGGCCTGGAGGAAATTGCCCGCGTGCCCGGCCGGCATGTCTTCTTTCGCTGCGGGGCGCAGGTGCTGCTGGTGTTTCGCGCCAGCGCAACGCGGGTGCCGCCCAAGCCCGGCGCCCGCCTGCCCGTGCCGCCGCATGGCAGCAAGGGACCGGGGCATTTCTGCATGGGCGCCGCGCCCGGCGCATTCGACGCCTGGCGCGCGCATCTGGAAGCATCGGGAATAGGGATCGAGGCCGATTTCACCTGGCCCCAGGGCGGCCGCTCGCTGTATTTCCGCGATCCTGCCGGGAACTCGATCGAGATCGCCGACCCCGCGATCTGGGCGTGAGCCCGCGGGGCCGGCCGGGAAGGTCAGCGACGGGCGCGCACCGCGGCGGGCTGCGGCGCCAGAAGGCGCAGGGAAACCATGCCGGCCGGAATCAGGGCGATTGCAGTCATCCAGATCAGGGTCATATGCGTCCTCCTTGGCTCCTTACTTCAAAGGTAGGGGCTGCGGACCGTTTCGCAAGTGCGAAACCGGGCGAAAACCCTATGACCCGGCGGCAAACCGCTCTTTCAGGAAGGCCAGCGCGACCGACAGCCCGTCGGGCGAGATGCCGTGCCCCGTGCCCTTCATCACATGGCCATAGACGGTGAACCCGGCCTTTTGCAGCGCCTCGCCGGCGATGCCCATGCTTTCGAAGGGCACGACCGGATCCTGGTCGCCATGGATCAGCAGCACCGGCGGCTTGACCCGCGCCGGCGTCAGGTTCTCGGCATCCAGCAGCCGGCCGGAAAAGCCCACCACCCCGGCGATCTCCTCGTCGCGCTGCGGGGCGACGGCCAGCGCCATCATCGTGCCCTGCGAAAAGCCGACCAGCGCCAGCCGATCCGCGCCCAGCCCCTCATCCGCCAGAACCTTGTCCAGGAAGGCATTGATGTCCTGGAAGGATTGCGCGGCCGAGGCCTGGGCCTGCGCCTCGGACGAACCGTCCATCCAGGGGATCGGAAACCATTGATAGCCCATGGGATTGTTCACGCAGCGTTCGGGCGCGTTCGGGGCATAGAAGGCGGTGCCGGGCAGATGCGGCGCCAGCGGGTCGGCCAGGCCCAGCAGGTCGGCCCCGTCGGCGCCATAGCCGTGCAGGAAGACCACCGCCGAATCGGCCTTGCGCGGGCCCTTGCGTTCGGATTTCAACTCGCGCGGCATCTCGTCCCCCTTCAGCGGACGCCCTCGCGCCCTTTTGCGACCCGGTAATAGGCCCAGAGGGCGCGCGCCGCAACCGCCCGCCAGGGCCGCCAGGGCTCGGCCAGTTCGGCCAGCGCCGCCGGGCGCGGCCGGTCCGGCAGGGCGTAGAGCAGCCGCGCCGCCTCGGCCAGTGCCAGGTCGCCCGCGGCAAAGGCATCCGCCCGGCCAAGCGCGAATTTCAGATAGATGTCGGCGGTCCAGCGCCCGATGCCCGGCAGCGCGGTCAGCCGGGCGATCACCTCCTCGTCGGGCAGCACCCGTAGGCCGTCCCAATCGAGCTGCGCCGCGGCGATGCCGCGCAAATAGCGGATCTTCGGCCGCGACAGGCCCACGGCGCGCAGCGCCTCGTCATCGGCCGCAGCGATCCCCGCCTCATCGGCCAGGCCGGCCGCGGCCATGCGCGCGCCGATGGCACTCGCGGCCTGGGCCGAGATCTGTTGCGAGACGACGGCATCGCGGATCGCCGGAAAGCCCTCGGGCCAGCGCCGCAGCGGCAGGGGCAGCAGCGCCGGCAATTCGCGCGCCCAGACCGGGCAGGCGCGCATCAGATGCGCCGCGCCTTCCTCCAGATCGGCGGCGGCGCGGATCTCGCGCATCAGCCCTCGTCCTCCTCGGCCAGCCGCGCCTCTTCCTTCAGCCGGGTCTCGAAGGCCATCGAGATATGGTGGCGCAGCGCCTGCTCGGCAGCCGCCCCGTCATGGGCGGCGATGGCATCGACGATGGCCTGATGCTCGTCCAGCGTGACCACGTCGCGGCCCTGCGCCGCCAGGCTGGTGCGCGCCATCAAGGCCATGCTGCGATGCACCAGGTCCAGCTGCTGCACCAGGTAGCGGTTATGCGAGGCCAGGTGGATCTGGTGGTGAAAGCGGCGATTCGCCCGTGCCAGCGCCTGCGGATCGCCCAGGATGGCGCGGTCGTCCTCGACCATGCCGGCCAGCACGCGCACCTCTTCGGGCGTGGCGTGGCGGGCGGCCAGCCGCGCCGCCAGCGCCTCAAGCTCGGCGCGCACGGTGTAAAGCTCGGCCAGCTGGTTGTGGTCCAGCGTGGCGACGATCAGGCTGCGCCCGTCGCGCTTGAGCATGGACTGGGTCTCCAGCCGCTGCAGCGCCTCGCGGACCGGGGTGCGCGAGACGCCGAAGCGTTCGGCCAGCTCGGATTCGACCAGCCTGTCGCCGGGGCGATAGATGCCATTGTCGATGGCAGAGAGGATCAGGGAATAGGCGTCTTTCATGCCCGCACGATCCGCGCTCGGAACGGCGATTGCAAGCGCCATGCCGCGGGTTTAGGCAGGGGCCATGGATTTTCGGCATGTCACCACCTGGATCTTCGATCTGGACAACACGCTTTATGCGCCCGAGGTCAGGCTTTTCGCCCAGATCGAGCGGCGCATGACCGCCTTCGTCATGCGCGAGCTGCGCGTGACCGAACCCGAGGCCAACCGGCTGCGCAGTCATTACTGGCGCAGCCACGGCACCACCCTGGCCGGGCTTATGGCCGAGCATGGCGTCGATCCGCTGCCCTATCTGCGCGAGGTCCATGACATCGACTTCACGGTGCTGACCCCCGATCCGGAACTGGCCGGGCTGATCGCCGCCCTGCCCGGCCGCAAGATCGTGCACACCAACGGCGACAGCGCCTATGCGGCGCGGGTGCTGGAACATCGCGGGCTGATGGTCTTCGACGCCATCCATGGCGTCGAGGAGGCGGATTTTCACCCCAAGCCCGATCCGCGCGCTTATGCCGCAGTCCAGGCCGCCGAGGGATTCGACCCCGCCCAGGCCGCCATGTTCGAGGACGACCCCCGGAACCTCGCCATCCCGCATTCGCTTGGAATGCGGACGATTCTGGTCGGTCCAGGCCGCCACGGCCCCGACGAACTGGCCCAGGATCACGACCATGGCCCGCATGTGCATCACCGCACCGGGGATCTGGCTGCCTTCCTGCGCGGGCTTGCCGCAAGCCCAAGCTTGGCTAAGATCTGACCCTCGCCGACAGGAAACCCAAGAAAAACAGGGAACGCGTATGTCCGAACCACTTACCCCCGCCGAGGCGCAGGCCGAGGCGCGCACCGCCACCTTCCTTTTCACCTTCGCGCTGCTGGTCGTCGTGCTGGCGGTTGTCGGCCTCCTGCTCTGGGGCCTGCCGGCGCTCGGCATGCTCGCCCTTGCGGCGACCGTGCTGATGTTCGCCATGCTCGCCGCCTATGCGGCCGGGTTCTAGGCCGGCCCGCACCGACCCCCCTCACCAGCCCCGGCGCCAGACCATGCAGATCGACGATACCGAGATCCTCGTTTCCGGCGGCGGCATCGCCGGGCTGATCGCCGCGGCCGCCTTCGGCAGCGCCGGGCATTCCGTGACCTGCGTGGACCCCGCCTCGCCCGTGACCGAGGAAGGCGCCCAGGGTTCGGACCTGCGCAGCACCGCCTTCCTGCACCCCTCGATCGCGGTGCTGCAGGCGGCCGGGCTCTGGGACCGCCTCGCGCCGCATGCCACCGCGCTCCAGGTCATGCGCATCATCGACGCGGGCGGGAAATTGTCGCAGGCGCGGCTCACCCGCGATTTCGACGCCTCCGAGATCTCGGACCAGCCCTTCGGCTGGAACCTGCCGAACTGGCTGCTCAAGCGGGAAATCTCAGCACGGCTCGCCAGCCTGCAAAACGTCCGCTTCCTGCCCGGCACCGGCACCGCGGGGCTGGTGGCGCGCGACAGCGAGGCGCTGGCCACCCTGACCGATGGCAGCCGCATCCGGGCCAGGCTGGTGATCGGCGCCGACGGCCGCAACTCGCCCACCCGCGAGGCGCTCGGCATCGGCATCCGCACGCTGCGCTACGGGCAAAAGGCGCTGGCCTTCGCCGTCACCCATGACCGCCCGCACGACAATGTCTCGACAGAGATCCACCGCTCGGGCGGCCCCTTCACCCTGGTTCCCCTGCCCGATCGCGACGGCAAGCCCTCCTCGGCCGTGGTCTGGATGGAGCGCGGCCCGGAAACCGCCCGGCTGCGCGCCCTGCCGCCCGAGGATTTCGAGGCCGAGCTGAACCGCCGCTCGGCCGGGGTGCTGGGCCATCTGACCCAGGCCACGCGGCTGACGGAATGGCCGATCATCAGCCAGATCGCCGACCGCTTCACCGGTCCCCGCACGGCGCTGATCGCCGAGGCGGCGCATGTCGTGCCGCCCATCGGCGCGCAGGGGCTGAATATGAGCCTTGCCGATCTCGGCGCCCTGATCGCGCTTTCGGCCGGCGATCCCGGTAGTGCGGACTCGCTCGCCGCCTATGAACGCCGCCGCCGCCCCGAGGCGCTGGCGCGGCTGATCGGCATCGACGCGCTGAACCGCGCCAGCATGATCTCGGCGCGTCCCCTGCGCGATCTGCGCGCTGCCGCCCTGGGCGGGCTCTACGCCGTCGCCCCGGTGCGCCGCATCATGATGCGCGCCGGCCTGGGCGTGACCTGAGCCGCTTTCACCGTTTCCCAAACACTCATCCGGCCGCGCCCGCCTGGCGCGACCCGGCTTCTTCGTTCCCCAAATACCCAGGGGACCGCGCCGCCGGCAGCGCCCTTCCCGGCTGGCGCGCGCCCGCGCAATCTGCCAGATAACGGCCATGGCCAAACCGATCACCGCCTTCACCTGCACCGCCTGCGGCGCCAACCATCGCAAATGGGCCGGCCGCTGCGACGCCTGCGGTGCCTGGAACACCATCATCGAGGAAGCGCCGCTTTCCCAGGGCCCGGGCCGCGGCCTCGGCACGCTCAAGGGCAAGCCGATCCCGCTTTCCGGCCTCGCCACGCAAGAGGCGCCGCCGCCGCGCGCCACCTCGGGCATCGCCGAACTGGACCGGGTGCTGGGCGGCGGGCTGGTTCCCGGCTCGGCGATCCTGGTCGGCGGCGATCCGGGCATCGGCAAGTCCACGCTGCTCTTGCAGGCCGCCGCCGCCTTCGCCCGCGCCGGCCAGCAGGCCGTCTACATCTCGGGCGAGGAAGCCAGCGCCCAGGTCCGGCTGCGCGCGCAGCGCCTGGGTCTCGGCGACGCGCCCGTCCGCCTGGGCGCCGAGACGGCCTTGCGCGACATCCTGACCACGCTCGATGCCGAGCGGCCCGATGTCGCGGTGATCGATTCGATCCAGACGCTCTGGTCCGACCGGATCGAGGCGGCGCCGGGCTCGGTCGGCCAGGTCCGCGCCAGCGCGCATGAGCTCGTCACCTTCGCAAAGCGGCGCGGCACCTCGGTCATCCTCGTCGGCCATGTCACCAAGGAGGGCCAGATCGCCGGTCCCCGCGTGGTCGAGCACATGGTCGACACCGTGCTTTATTTCGAGGGCGAGCGCGGCCACCAGTTCCGCATCCTGCGCGCCCACAAGAACCGCTTCGGCCCGGCGGACGAGATCGGCGTCTTCGAGATGACCGGCGGCGGGCTTTCCGAGGTCGCCAACCCCTCGGCGCTGTTTCTGTCCGAACGCGGCGAGGCCAGCGCCGGCTCGGCGGTCTTCGCCGGGATCGAGGGCACGCGCCCGGTGCTGACCGAGGTGCAGGCGCTGGTCGCGCCCTCGACATTGGCGAGTCCCCGCCGAACCGTGGTCGGACTGGATAGCGGCCGGGTCTCGACCATTCTCGCCGTGCTGGAGGCGCGCTGCGCCGTCCCCTTTGCCGGGCTCGACGTTTTTCTCAACGTTGCCGGGGGGATGCGCGTCGCCGAGCCTGCCGCGGATCTCGCCATCGCTGCGGCGCTGCTCAGCGCGCGCGAGGACGTGGCGCTGCCGGCCGAGGCGGTGCTTTTCGGGGAAATCAGCCTGTCGGGCGCGCTGCGCCCGGTCGCGCAGGCGGAAAACAGGTTGAAAGAGGCGCAGAAACTTGGTTTTTCACGAGCGATCCTGCCTTCGGCCACCAAGGTCGAGGGCGTGGCCGGGATGCGGATCGACCGCACCCCGGATCTGACAAGTTTCGTGGGCGAGACATTCGGCGCCGGATGAACTCGTCCCAAAGACGCGGACAATCCCGCGAAAGGGCGTGAAAATGGACGGATTCACCATCATCGACGGCATCGTCGCAGCCGTGATCATCCTCTCGGCGATCCTGGCCTATGCGCGGGGATTCGTGCGCGAATCGCTGGCGATCCTGGGCTGGATCGGCGCGGCCGTGCTGGCCTTCATCTTCGCGCCGACGGTGCGGCCGATGGTGGCGCAGGTGCCGGGGCTGAACAAGTTCCTGGCCGACAGCTGCGAACTGGCCACCATCGCCGGCTTCGCCGCGGTCTTTGCGCTGGCGCTGGTGCTGTTTTCCATCATCACGCCGCTGTTCTCCTCGGTCGTGCAGCGCTCGGCGCTCGGCGGCGTGGACCAGGGCATGGGCTTCCTGTTCGGGGTGGCGCGCGGCATCCTGCTCGTCGCCATCGCCTTCATCGTCTATGACCGGGTGATGGCCAGCCAGCCCGTGGCGGTGGTGGACAATTCCCGCTCGGCCCAGGTGTTCGAGCGCATGCGTGGCCAGATGGACCAGCAGATCCCGCAGGACGCGCCGGGCTGGGTGGTCAGCCGCTATGAGCAGCTGGTGCGCAGCTGCGCGCCCACGGGCCAGCCGGTCGATGCCCAGATGCCCACTCCGGCTCCCGCCGCGCCGGCGAATTGAGCCGATATGGCCAATTTGTGACATAAAATGCGCCCCGCGATGGCCGTGGGGCGTGACTTCGCCCGCCTGACACCCTAGATTGGCGTCAAGCGTCCCATATACCCCTGCCCCGGAATAGCCCCAAGAGTCGGTGATGATGCAGCCATTCCTTGCCCATCCCTTCGATTCCGACCGCCTGCATGAAGAATGCGGCGTGTTCGGCGTGATCGGAGTGACGGATGCCGCCAATTTCGTCGCATTGGGGCTGCATGCCTTGCAGCATCGCGGTCAGGAGGCCGGCGGCATCGTCAGCCACGATGCCGAGCAGGGCTTCAACAGCGCCCACCGCTTCGGCTATGTGCGCGACAATTTCACCAAGCAAAGCCTGATGGAGACCCTGCCCGGCTCGCTCGCCATCGGCCATGTGCGCTATTCCACCGCCGGCACCAAGGCGGCGACGGCGATCCGCGACGTGCAGCCCTTCTTCGGCGAATTCGCCATGGGCGGCTGCGCCGTGGCGCATAACGGCAATATCACCAATGCCATGGCCCTGCGGCGCGAGCTGATCGAGCGCGGCTCGATCTTCCAGTCCTCCTCGGATACCGAATGCATCATCCACCTGATGGCGCGTTCGATCCAGCGCAATATCCCCGAGCGGATGAAGGATGCGTTGCGCCGGGTCGAGGGCGCCTTCGCGGTGATCGCCATGACCCGCACCAAGCTGATCGGCGTGCGCGATCCCTTGGGCGTGCGGCCGCTGGTGCTGGGCCGCATCGGCGAGGACGGCTTCGTGCTGGCCTCGGAAACCTGCGCGCTCGACATCATCGGCGCCGAGTTCCTGCGCGAGATCGAGCCGGGCGAGATGGTGGTGATCTCCAAGGGCGAGGTCGAAAGCTCGCGGCCCTTCGGCCCGTCCAAGGGCCGGTTCTGCATCTTCGAGCATGTCTATTTCTCGCGCCCCGATTCGATCATCGGCGGCCGCTCGGTCTACGAGACCCGGCGCCAGATCGGCGTGGAACTGGCGCGCGAAGCCCCGGTCGAAGCCGACCTGGTCTGCCCGGTGCCCGACAGCGGCACTCCCGCCGCCATCGGCTATGCCCATGAAAGCGGCATCCCCTTCGGCATGGGCATCATCCGCAACCAGTACATGGGCCGGACCTTCATCGAGCCGACCGAGCAGATCCGCAACATGGGCGTGCGGCTGAAGCTCAACGTCAACCGGGCGCTGGTCAAGGGCAAGCGCGTGGTGCTGGTGGACGATTCCGTGGTGCGCGGCACGACCAGCCGCAAGATCAAGGACATGATCCTGGATGCAGGCGCGGCCGAGGTGCATTTCCGCATTGCAAGCCCGCCCACCGCCTGGCCCTGCTTCTACGGCGTGGACACGCCCGACCGCGAAAAGCTGTTGGCGGCGCAGATGTCCGAGGAGGAGATGCGCGAATGGATCGGCGTCGACAGCCTGGCCTTCGTGTCGCTGGACGGTCTCTATCGCGCCGTGGGCGAGGCCAAGGGCCGCAACAATGCCTGCCCGCAATATTGCGACGCCTGCTTCTCGGGCGAATATCCGGTGGCGCCCTTCGACCAGCTTGAGCGCGGCTTTCGCATGAAATCCGCCGGCGTCCCGAACCCCGTCACCGGCCACGCGGCAGAATGACCGCTCCGGCGGTGCTGTGCCATGCCCGGATGAGAGCCGGTATCAATACGGGCTCTCCCTCTTTCTGAACGATTGTTTTCCGGATCGGGACGGGCGGACAGCCGCGCTTTCGCGGGTGCCGGCTGCCCAGCTTGGCCCTTGGGACAGGGGCGCCGGCATTCGGCCACACGGCCTTGGCAGCAGCATGGATGGCGCATCGCCGCCACCTCGGGTCCGGCTGCGCGATATTGCTTACCCATGCCGAAAAAGAAAAGAGCCGCATCTTGCGGCTCTTTCCCGTTCTGTCGCAAGGGGCGGGCCGGGGGGCCCGCCTTTCGCGGCGGCCTATTCGACCATCGGCAGGAGCTGGTCGATGCTCTTCTTTGCGTCGCCATAGAACATGCGCGTGTTTTCCTTGTAGAACAGCGGGTTCTCGATGCCGGAATAGCCGGTGCCCTGGCCGCGTTTCGACACGAACACCTGCTTGGCCTTCCAGACCTCCAGAACCGGCATGCCGGCGATGGGCGAGTTCGGATCCTCCTGCGCCGCCGGGTTCACGATGTCGTTCGAGCCGATCACGATCGCGACGTCGGTCGAGGGGAAATCCTCGTTGATCTCGTCCATCTCCAGCACGATGTCGTAGGGCACCTTGGCCTCGGCCAAGAGCACGTTCATATGCCCCGGCAGACGGCCCGCCACCGGATGGATGGCGAAGCGCACGTTCTTGCCCTTGGCGCGCAGCTTGCGGGTCAGCTCCGACACCGATTGCTGCGCCTGCGCCACCGCCATGCCATAGCCCGGCACGATGATGATCTCGTCGGCATCGTTCAGCGCCGCGGCCACACCGTCGGCGTCGATGGCCACCTGCTCGCCTTCGATCTCCATCGCCGGACCCGCCTCGCCGCCGAAGCCGCCCAGGATCACGCTGACGAAGTTGCGGTTCATTGCCTTGCACATGATGTAGCTCAGGATCGCACCGGAGGAGCCGACCAGCGCCCCCACCACGATCAAGAGGTCGTTGCCCAGCGTGAAGCCGATCGCCGCCGCCGCCCAGCCGGAATAGCTGTTCAGCATCGACACCACCACCGGCATGTCGGCGCCGCCGATGCCCATGATCAGGTGATAGCCGATGAAGAAGGCCAGCAGCGTGATCAGCAGCAGCCACAGCACCGCCGGCCCGATCCCGGCGCAATAGAGGATGCCCAGCAGCACCGACAGCGCCAAAGCACCCGCGTTCAGCATATGCCCGCCCGGCAGCTTGCGGGGCTTGCCGTCGATCTTGCCCGCAAGCTTGCCGAAGGCCACCACCGAGCCGGTGAAGGTCACCGCGCCGATGAAGATGCCCAGGAAGACCTCGACCTTCAGCATGGCGATCTCGGCCGGGGTCTTGTGCGCCAGCACCGCGGCGAAGCCCTCGAAATGCGCGGCGGCATCGGCGGCGCGGACGCGGATCACCCGCGCCAGCTCGAACTGGGCGTTGAAGCCGATCAGCACCGCGGCAAGGCCGACGAGGCTGTGCATGGCCGCGACCAGCTGCGGCATCTCGGTCATCTGCACCCGCTTGGCCACGACCCAGCCCACGGCGCCGCCGATGGCCAGCATGATGAGCGTCAGCCCCCAATTGCCGTAACCCGGCCCGATCAGCGTCGCCACGATGGCCAGCGCCATGGCCGCGATGCCGTACCAGACCGCGCGCTTGGCGCTTTCCTGGCCCGAAAGCCCGCCCAGGGACAGGATGAACAGCACGGCCGCGACCACATAGGCGGCGGTGGTGAATCCGTATTCCATGCGCCCTCTCCCCTTACGACTTCTGGAACATGGCGAGCATCCGGCGCGTGACCAGGAAGCCGCCGAAGATGTTGACGCCCGCCATCAGCACCGACAGCGCCGCGAGCAGCACCACCAGCCAGCCGCCCGAGCCGATCTGCAGAAGCGCGCCGACGATGATGATCGAGGAGATGGCGTTGGTGATCGCCATCAGGGGCGTGTGCAGCGAATGGCTGACGTTCCAGATCACCTGGAAGCCGACGAAGACCGCCAGCACGAAGACGATGAAATGCGACAGGAAGCTCGCGGGGGCAAACAGGCCCACCAGCAGCATCAGCACCGCGCCCGCACCAAGCAGCGTCACCTGGCTGCGGGTCTGGGCGCGGAACGCGGCGATTTCCTTCTCGCGCCGTTCCTCGGGGGTCAGCTCCTTCGGCTTTTCCTTGGGCTTCGCGGCGGCGATGGCCGCGACCTTGGGCGGCGGCGGCGGCCAGGTCACGTCGCCCTCGAAGGCGACGGTGGCGCCGCGGATCACGTCGTCCTCCATGTTCTGCACGATGACGCCGTCCTTGCCCGGCGTCAGGTCCGAGAGCATGTGGCGGATGTTGTTGCCATAGAGTTCAGATGCTTGCGCGCCCATCCTCGACGGGAAATCGGTATAGCCGATCACCACCACGCCGTTTTCGGTGACGATGCGCTCGTCCGGGACGGTCAGGTCGCAATTGCCGCCGCGCTCGGCCGCCAGGTCGACGATGACGCTGCCGGTCTTCATCGCCTCGACCATGTCGGCGGTCCACAGCTTCGGCGCGTCGCGGCCGGGGATCAGCGCCGTGGTGATGACGATGTCCATTTCGGGCGCAAGCTCACGGAATTTCTCGAGCTGCTTTTCGCGGAACTCGGGGCTGGAAGGGGCGGCATAGCCGCCGGTGGCGGCGCCGTCCTGCACCTGGTCCTGGAAGTCCAGATAGACGAATTCCGCGCCCATGGATTCGATCTGCTCGGCCACCTCGGGGCGCACGTCGAAGGCGTAGACCTGCGCGCCCAGGCTGACCGCGGCGCCGATGGCGGCAAGCCCGGCGACGCCGGCACCCACCACCAGCACCTTGGCCGGCGGCACCTTGCCCGCCGCCGTCACCTGGCCGGTGAAGAAGCGGCCGAAATTGTTCGCCGCCTCGATCACCGCCCGATAGCCGGCGATATTGGCCATCGAGCTCAGCGCATCCATCTTCTGCGCGCGCGAGATGCGCGGCACCATGTCCATGGCGATGGCGGTGACGCCCTGTTCGCGCGCCAGCTCCAGCAGGTCCGGGTTCTGCGCCGGCCAGAAATGCGAGATCAGCGTCTGGCCGCGCCGCATCTGCCTGAGTTCGCCCTCGGTGGGCGGGCGGACCTTGACCACCACGTCCACCGCACCGATCAGCGCCGCGGCACTGGGCGCGACGGTGACCCCCGCGGCCTCATAGGCGGCGTCGGAAAACCCCGCCCGAACCCCCGCGCCTGTCTCCACATGGATCTCATGGCCCAGCTTCTGCAGATGGGCCGCAGAGGACGGCGTCACAGATACCCGCGCCTCCCCCTCGTAACTCTCCTTCAATGCGCCGATCTTCACGAGGCGATCTCCCATGTTAGCGACTTTCAGCGTCCCCCATAGCAGAGCGCAACAATCTTTCACAAGGGAGTGAGGCGCCGCACATTCCAGGAATGTGACCCAGCGTCAAAAACGCCGTTGCCGAACTCAGTAGTCGCTTACCAGCAGGTGCAGCGGTGGCTCGTCCTCGCGGACATTGGCAAAACGGCCGATGGGCGCGGCAAAGATATTGTCGGTCAGGTCGTCGTTGACGGTCGAGACCTCTCCGATCAGCACCGGTCCGCCCTCGGCCCAGAATTCGTGCCAGTCGCCCGGACGCAGCGTCACGGATTCGCCCGGTGCCAGCCGCAGCACGCCGCCCGGCGCCACCTCGCGCGTGATGCCGTCGCAATCGACCCGGCAGGGCGCATTGCGGTCCATGCGGCCCTGCGTGTCCGAACCGCAAAGCCGGATCGCCAGCGTCGCGCCCCAGCGGTTGATGATGTCCTCGGTCTTGATGACATGGGTATGCATCGGGCTGATCTGGTTTTCCTGCGAGATCAGCAGTTTTTCGGCATAGACCATGCCCCTGCCCGCCTGCAGCTCGGCCAGCCGGCCGTTGCGCAGCGTGAACAGGAACAGGCCCAGCCGGTCGAAATCGCCCTGGCCGTAATCGGTGATGTCCCAGCCCAGCCGGCCTTCGCGAATCGCCGGCGTGGCGCGGGTGCGAAATTCCTCGGGGCTCCAATACGCAAAGGGTGGCAGGTGAAAGCCTGCCTTGCCGATCAGTTCGGCGGCCTCGGCCATGATGCGGTTGATGCGCGAGCGTTCCACGATGCCCTCCCTAGATCCAGCGCCTGACCTGCATCCTATAGCGGTCATAGGCGGAACCGAAAGCGGCGGCGATCACGGCCTCCTCGCGCAGGATGAAGCGGCGCTGCAGCAACAGGGCAAAGGCCGGCACCGTGACCAGCCCGGCCGGCGCGGCCAGCGCCAGCATCAGCCCGGCCAGCAAAATAACGTCGGCCAGATAGATCGGATTGCGCGAAAAGCGGAAGGGGCCGGCCGTCACCAGCGCCTCGGGCCGGCGGCCGGGCATGACGGTGGTGCGCGCCCGCCACATGGTCAGCGCCGCCCAGAGCATCAGCGCCAGCCCCGCCGCGACCAGCAACAGGCCCAGCCCGCGCAGCGCGGCCGGCAGGTCCAAGGGCACCAGCCGACCCAGCACCGCCCCGGCCGATGCGAACAGCGCCAGCCAGACCGGCGGCAGGCCGGCCAGCCGCGCGATCACGCGGCCTTCTGCGCCTGCTCGGCCTTGGCCTGCAGGCGGCGGGCATGCAGCACCGGCTCGGTATAGCCCGAAGGCTGCATGCGGCCCAGGAAGACCAGGTCGCAGGCCGCCTGGAAGGCCACCCCGTCATAGCCCGGCGCCATCGGCAGATAGGCCGGGTCGCCCGCGTTCTGGCGGTCCACCACCGCGGCCATCTTGCGGAAAGTATCCATGACCTGCCGGTCGGTGACGATGCCGTGATGCAGCCAGTTCGCCAGAGACTGGGCCGAGATGCGCAGCGTGGCCCGGTCCTCCATCAGCCCGACATCGTTGATGTCCGGCACCTTCGAGCAGCCGACGCCCTGGTCGATCCAGCGCACGACATAGCCCAGGATGCCCTGGCAGTTGTTTTCCAGCTCGCGGGCGATCTCGGCCTCGCTGTAGTTGCGGCCGCCGGCCAGCGGGATGGTCAGCAGGTCGTCGAGCCGCAGGGGCCGGCGCAGCGCGGCGATCTGGGCCTGGCGGGCAAAGACATCGACCTTGTGGTAATGCGTCGCATGCAGCGTCGCGGCGGTCGGGCTGGGCACCCAGGCGGTGTTGGCGCCGGCCATGGGATGGGCGATCTTCTGCTCCAGCATCTCGGCCATCTTGTCGGGGATCGCCCACATGCCCTTGCCGATCTGCGCCTTGCCCGAAAGGCCGCAGGCCAGGCCGATGTCGACGTTGCGATCCTCGTAGGCCGAGATCCAGGGCTGGGTCTTCATCTCGCCCTTGGCCAGCATGGCGCCCGCCTCCATCGAGGTATGGATCTCGTCCCCGGTGCGGTCCAGGAAGCCGGTATTGATGAAGGCCACCCGGTGCTTCGCGGCACGGATGCATTCCTTGAGATTGGCCGAGGTGCGGCGTTCCTCGTCCATGATGCCCAGCTTGACGGTATGGCGCGGCAGGCCCAGCACCTCTTCGACGAAATCGAAGATCTCGCAGGCGAAGGCGACCTCCTCGGGGCCGTGCATCTTGGGCTTGACCACATAGATCGACTGCGTGACCGAGTTCTTCGGCCCCTCGCGGTCCAGGTCGCGCTTGGCGCAAAGCGCCGTGACCATGGCGTCGAGCAGCCCCTCGTAGACCTCGTTGCCCTCGCGGTCCAGCACGGCGGGGGTGGTCATCAGGTGGCCGACATTCCTGACCAACATCAGCGCGCGGCCTTTGGCAGTGACTTCCGAGCCGTCGGGCGCGGTGAAACTCACGTCCGGGTTCAGGCGGCGGGTAAAAGTCTTGCCGCCCTTCTCGACCTCCTCGGCCAGGGTGCCGTCCATCAGGCCCAGCCAGTTGGCATAGGCCAGCGCCTTGTCCTCGCCATCGACGCAGGCGACGGAATCCTCGCAATCCATGATCGCCGACAGCGCCGATTCGATCACGATGTCCGAGATGCCCGCCTTGTCCTGCGCGCCCACCGGCTTCGAGGAATCGATGACGATGCGGATCAGCAGGCCGTGGTTCTTCAGGAAGATGTCGGTCGGATTGGCGCCGTCGCCGCGATGGCCGGCGAACTTGGCCCCTTCACGCAGCGCCGGGACCAGCGCGCCGTCCTTGACCGACAAAGCCTCGACCGCGGCCCAGGAGCCCTCGGCGAGCGGCGCGGCCGTGTCGAGGAAGTCGCGGCCCCAGGCGATCACGCGGGCGCCGCGCGCGGCGTCATAGCCCTTGCCCTGCGGCAGGTCGCCCAAGGCGTCGGTGCCGTAAAGCGCGTCGTAAAGGCTGCCCCAGCGCGCATTGGCGGCGTTCAGCGCATAGCGCGCGTTGGTGATCGGCACCACCAGCTGCGGCCCGGCCACGCTGGAAAATTCCGGGTCGGTCTCGGGCGTCTCGATCTGGAAATCCTCGCCCTCGGGGACCAGATAGCCGATCTCGGCCAGGAAATCGCGATAGGCTCCGGCATCCTTCGGCTCGGCGCGATGGGCGATATGCCAGGCGTCGATGGCCGATTGCAGCTCCTCGCGTCGCTCCAGCAGCGCCCGGTTGCGCGGGCCGAACTCGTGCAGCAGCGTCGAAAGCCCTTCCCAGAACCGGCGCGGCTCGACACCGCTGCCGGGCAGCGCACGCTCGTTGATGAAGGCGGCAAGCGTCTCATCCACCCGCAATCCTGCCTTTTCCACGCGACCCATCGCACTTCCCCTTGCTTCAATTGTCCGGCTGGCTTGGTGTGCCGTGGTATGCCAAACGGCAACGGGTTTCAACCGGCCCGACCTTCAACTATTCCGCAATTCTATCTTGCGTAAAAATTGAAAACCGCCGCCCGAGAGACCGGACGGCGGCACGCATCCGCTTGGGACGATCAGTTGCTCGCCGGCGGCGCGGCGGTGGTATCGTCGGCCGGCGGCTCTTCCACGGTCACGGCATCGTCCAGCGCCTCGCCGGCGTCCTGCATCGCCTCGCCCATGGCCTCGGCGGCATTGTCGGCGGCTTCCTGCGCAGCGGTTGCAGCCTCGCCGGCGGCTTCCGCAGCGTCCTGCGCGGCTTCGCCGGCAGCGGCGGCGGCGTCCTCGGCCGCCTCGCCCATCGCCTCGCCCGCGGCTTCGGCGCCGCTTTCGACGGTGGTGGCGGCATCGCTCGCGGCCTCTCCGGCGGCATCGGCGGCGTCTTGCGCAGCGGCGGCCGCATCGTCAGCCGCATCCGAGGCAGCCTCGGCCGGGGTCTCGGTCGTGGTTCCGGCCGGCATGTCGGCGGTGGTATCGGCGGGCTCGGTGGTGGTCACGGCCGCGTCTTCGCCGGTGGTCGCGCCTTCGTCGCTGCCCATGAAATACTGCAGCACGAAATAGGCGATGGCCAGGGCCAGCAGGATGCCGATGATCAGCGGCAGCGGAGAGGCACGCCGCTCGACCGGCTCGACATAGGTTTCGGGCGCCGCGGCCGGGCGCTGTGGGTCGGTGCCTTCCGTCCGCTTCGGATCGTTCGGATCGTAATGGGCCATTCTTGTTCCTCGCTCTTCTGGTTGGCGCATGCGGCTGGTCGGCCGGGACGGACCCCGGCTTGCGACGCGGCTGTCCTGCGTCTAACACTTGGGTTTCGCACAAGTTCCCCCGTGCCGCCGTTTTTTTTTCACCTGCCCGGAAGGTGCCGCATGACCGTCACGCAATATCTCGCCGACTGGCGCCCCTATCCTTTCGAGATCACCGAGACCCGTCTGGACTTCGACCTCGCCCCCCGCGCGACGCGGGTGCGCTCGCAGATCGACTTCCGCCGCAAGGGCGCGGGCGACCTGGTGCTGGACGGGGCCGGGCTGAAGACGCTGTCGCTGGCCATCGACGGCCGCCCGCTCGACCCCGCGCAAGTCGCGGGCGAGCGGCTGGTGATCCCCGCCGCCGACCTGCCCGACGCCTTCACCTTCTCGGCCGAGGTCGAGATCGACCCCGAAGCCAATACCGCGCTGGAGGGGCTTTACCTGTCCGGCGGCATGTTCTGCACGCAATGCGAGGCCGAGGGTTTCCGCCACATCACCTGGTATCCCGACCGCCCGGACGTGATGGCGCCCTTTCGCGTCACCATCCGCTCGGACCAGCCGGTACTCTTGTCGAACGGCAACCCGGTGTCGCAGGCGCCGGGCCAGGCCGTCTGGCACGATCCCTGGCCGAAGCCCGCCTATCTCTTCGCGCTGGTCGCGGGCGCGCTGGTGGCGGTCCCGGACAGCTTTACCACCCTGTCGGGCCGCAAGGTGGCACTGAACGTCTGGGTGCGCCCCGGCGACCAGGACCGCGCCGGCTATGCGATGGAATCGCTGATCCGCTCGATGAAATGGGACGAAGAGGCTTACGGGCGCGAATACGATCTCGACGTGTTCAACATCGTCGCCGTGGATGATTTCAACATGGGCGCGATGGAGAACAAGGGGCTGAACATCTTCAACTCCAAGCTGGTGCTGGCCAGCGCCGAGACCGCGACCGACGGCGATTACGAGCGCATCGAGGGCGTGATCGGCCATGAATATTTCCACAACTGGACCGGCAACCGCATCACCTGCCGCGACTGGTTCCAGCTTTGCCTGAAGGAAGGGCTGACGGTGTTCCGCGACCAGCAGTTCACCAGCGACATGCGCTCGGCCGCGGTCAAGCGCATCCATGACGTGCAGACCCTGCGCGCCCGGCAATTCCGCGAGGATGCAGGCCCCTTGGCCCATCCGCCGCGCCCGGACCATTACCAGGAGATCAACAATTTCTACACCGCCACCGTCTATGAAAAGGGCGCCGAGGTCATCGGCATGCTCAAGCGGCTGGTGGGCGATCAGGGCTATCGCCGGGCGCTCGACCTCTATTTCGACCGCCATGACGGCCAGGCCTGCACCATCGAGGACTGGATCAAGGTCTTCGAGGACGCCACCGGCCGCGACCTGACCCAGTTCAAACGCTGGTATACCGATGCCGGCACGCCCCGGCTGACGCTTTCCGAGGACTGGCAGAACGGCCGGCTGACCCTGAATTTCCGGCAGGAGACCGCGCCCACCCCCGGCCAACCGGAAAAGCCGCCGCGGGTCGTTCCCATCGCGCTCGGCCTGATCGGCCCCAATGGCGACGAGGTGCTGCCGACCACGGTGCTCGAGATGACCGAGGCCGAGCAGAGCTTCCATTTCGACGGCCTGGGCGCGCGGCCGGTGGTCTCGCTCCTGCGCGGCTTCTCGGCACCGGTCACGGTCGCGCGCGAGATCGCGGCGGACGAACAGGCGCTGCTGCTGGCGCATGACACCGACCCTTACGCCCGCTGGCAGGCCGGCCACGACCTGGCGCTGGACGCGCTGATCGCGCGGGCCACAGCGGGCGAAGGCGGCGCCGAGTTCAGCCGCGCCATCGGCGGGCTGCTCGACGATGCCGAGGCCGACCCGGCCTTCGCCGCCCTCTGCCTGTCGCTGCCCGGCGAGGAGGAGATCGCGACGACCATCGCCGCCCGCGGCCAGATCCCCGACCCCGACGCCATCCATGCCGGGCGCGAGGCGCTGGCCCGCGACATCGCCCGGGCGCATGAGCCGGCGCTGGCCCGGCTCTACGAGGCGATGCAGACCCCCGGCCCCTACCGGCCCGATGCCGAGGGCGCGGCGCGGCGCAGCCTGCGCCTGGCCTGCCTGGGCCTGCTGTCGCGCATCGATGGGGCTGCGCGGGCCGAGGCGCTGTTCGCCGCCGCCTCGAACATGACCGAGCGGCAGGGCGCGCTGGAATGCCTGATCGCCGCGGGCAAGGACGAAAAGGCATTGGCGAGCTTCGCACAGCAATTTGCCGGCAACCGGCTGGTCATGGACAAATGGTTCATGGTCCAGCCGCTGCGCGCCGCGCCGGACCGCGCCGTGGCCCGCGCCCGCGATCTGGCCGCGCGGCCGGATTTCGACTGGAAGAACCCCAACCGCTTCCGCGCCCTGATCGGCGGGCTGACCGCGAACCACGCCGCCTTTCACGCCGCCGACGGCTCGGGCTACGGTTTCACCGTGGACTGGCTGATGCGGCTCGACCCGGTGAACCCGCAGACCACGGCGCGCATGTGCTCGGCCTTCGAGACCTGGACGCGCTACGACGCCGGCCGGCAGGCCCATGCCCGCGCGGCGCTGAACCGTCTGGCGGCAATGCCCGACCTGTCGCGCAACACATCCGAGATGGTTACGCGCATCCTTGCCGGTGGCGCCTGACCATGGCCGAACCGCTCTTGCGGGCGTCCCGCGGGCGCGGCAATACTGGCCGCATGGATGCCCGCGAGGACATGAAACGCCGTCTCGATCCGCTGATTGCCGAGCGGGCGCCCTGGCTTTTTTCGGGCCGGCGGCACCACGCGCTGGCGCGGCAACTGCTGATGCGCCTCTTGCGCTATCCGCGCACCCTGGACCTGGCGGCGGAATACCGCGACCTGCCCACGGACGAGGTCATGCGCCGCATCGCCGCGCTGATCCTGCGCGATCTCTGCGTCGAGGGGCTCGAGCATATCCCCGCCACCGGCCCGGCACTGATCGTATCGAACCACCCGACCGGGATTGCCGACGGCATCGTGCTGAACGCGGTGATCTCGGCGGTCCGGGACGATCTGTTCGTCTATGCCAATCACGACATCCTGCGCATCCTGCCGCAATTCGACAGCCTGATCGCCCCGGTGGAATGGCGCGTCGAAAAGCGCAGCCACGCCAAGACCCGCGCCACCATGGATTACACGCGCGAGGCGCTGGGACGCGGGCGGATCGGCCTGATCTTCCCCTCGGGCCGGCTGGCCAAGCGCCGCGGCCTGAGCCTGCACGAACGCCCCTGGATGGCCAGCGCGGCAATGATCGCGAAGAAGTTCGACGCGCCGATCATCCCGCTGCGCATCCGCGCCCGGAACTCGGCGCTGTTCTACCTGCTCGACGCGATCCACCCGACGCTGCGCGACGTGACGCTGTTCAACGAGGTGCTGAACAAGGCGGGCCAGCCCTTCCGCGTGACCATCGGCCCCCCGATCTCGGCCGCGTCGCTGCCCGGCCGCAGCGAGGACGGCATCGCGCTCCTGCGCGACGCGGTTCTGGCCCTGCCGGCGCCGGGCCAGAATGCCGTGCGCATGCCGCAGATCCGCGGGCTGTTCCAGCGCCGCCACGCGCTTGCCAAGCCGCGCCCGATCGAGTGAGGGGCGGGCTTTGCCTCCGCAATCGGCGTTGCAGATGGGTATTTGAAGAACGAAGAAGGCAGGTGCTGCGCCCAGAATCAGGGAACGGCACCCGGCCTCTTCGTTCCACAAATACCCCTGCGGCCGCGACGCCGGGCCCGCCGCCGCCGGCCGTCACACCACCATGTCGTCGCGATGGATCAGCGCGGCCCGGCCGGGATAGCCGAGGATGCCCTCGATCTCGTCGCTGCGATGGCCGGCGATGGCGCGCGCCTCGGTCGAGGAATAGCGCACGAGGCCCGCGGCCAGCCGCGCACCCTTGCCATCCAGTACCACCACCGGGTCGCCGCGGCCGAAGCGGCCCGATACGGCGGTGACGCCCGCCGGCAGCAGCGACTTGCCCTGCCCCAGCGCCCGCGCCGCGCCGGCATCGACGGCGATCTCGCCCTTGGGCTTCATCGCCGCGATCCAGCGCTTGCGCGCCGCCTGCGGGTCGGTATCGGGCAGGAACCAGGTCACCCGCGCGCCACCCGCCACGGCAGAGAGCGGGTTCAGCACCGAGCCCTCGGCGATGGCCATGGCGCAACCGCCCGCCACCGCCGTGCGCGCGGCCATGAGCTTGGTCTTCATGCCGCCCTTGCTGACGCCCGAGATCGGGTCGCCGCCCATGGCCTCGATCTCCGGCGTGATCTGTTCGACCACCGGCAGATGCCGCGCAGAGGGGTCGGTCTTGGGATTGGCGGTATAGAGCCCGTCCACGTCCGACAGCAGCAAGAGCTGGTCGGCGCCGCAGGTCACGGCGATCTGCGCCGCCAGCCGGTCGTTGTCGCCGAAGCGGATCTCGTCGGTGGCCACGGTGTCGTTCTCGTTCACGATGGGCACCACGCCGAGGCCCAGCAGCGTCTGCATGGTCGCGCGGCTATTGAGATAGCGGCGCCGGTCGGTGGTGTCGTCCAGCGTCACCAGCAGCTGCGCGGTCTTGACGCCATGCGGAGCCAGCGCCTCCTCATAGGCGCGGGCCAGCTTGATCTGGCCGACGGCGGCGGCGGCCTGCGACTGCTCGACCCGCAGCGGGCCGGCGGGCAGGCCCAGCACCTGCCGCCCCAGCGCGATGGCGCCCGAGGAGACCAGCACCACATCCGTGCCCCGCGCCCGTGCCTGGGCCACGTCGTCGCAAAGCCCGCGCAGCCATTCGGCGCGCAGCCCCGCGCCGTTCACCAGCAGCGCCGAGCCGATCTTGACCACCAGCCGCTGCGCGCGGCCCAGTTCCGGCGTCACGGCTGCCACGGCTTGTCTTCCCGATCCTTGGCGGGCCTGCGCGAGGGCGCGATCCGCGACCAGAGCGCGCGCAGGACCTCGGTCACGCCCTCGCGCGAGACGCCGGACATCAGCAGGACCGGGCCGCCGATCTCGGCCTCGAGCGCCGCCTTGCGCTCGGCCAGCGTCTCGGGGTCGAGCGCGTCGATCTTGTTCAGCGCCGTCACCCGCGGCTTTTCCGCCAGCGCCGGGGAATAGGCTTCGAGTTCGGTCAGGATGGTACGGGCGTCCTGCGCCACGTCCTCGGCGGTGCCGTCGACCAGGTGCAAAAGCACGCGCGAACGCTCGACATGGCCCAGGAACTGGTCGCCGAGCCCCCTGCCCTCGCTTGCCCCCTCGATCAGGCCGGGAATGTCGGCCATGACGAATTCATGCCCGTCCACGCCGACCACGCCCAGGTTCGGGTGCAGCGTGGTGAAGGGGTAGTCGGCGATCTTGGGCCGCGCGTTCGAGACGGCGGCAAGAAAGGTCGATTTCCCGGCATTGGGCAGCCCCACCAGCCCGGCATCGGCGATCAGCTTCAGCCGCAGCCACAGCGTGCGCTCCACCCCCGGCTGGCCGGGATTGGCATGGCGCGGCGCGCGGTTGGTCGAGCTTTTGAAATGCAGGTTGCCAAAGCCGCCATTGCCGCCCCTGGCCAGCAGCACGCGCTGTCCGGGCTCGGTCAGGTCGGCGACCACGGTTTCCTGGTCCTCTTCCAGGATCTCGGTGCCGACCGGCACCCGCAGCAGGATGTCGTCTCCCGAGGCGCCGGTGCGCTGCGCCCCCATGCCGTGCCCGCCCGACTTGGCAAAGAAATGCTGCTGGAAGCGAAAGTCGATCAGGGTGTTCAGCCCCTCGACCGCCTCGGCCCAGACATCGCCGCCCTTGCCGCCGTCGCCGCCGTCCGGCCCGCCGTACTCGATGAATTTCTCGCGGCGGAAGGACACGCAGCCCGCGCCCCCGCCGCCCGAGCGGACATAGACCTTGGCGAGATCGAGGAATTTCACGGGCGCAATCCTGTCGGCTGTGGCAAAGCCGTGGGATACGCGCTTGGCCGTTTCCGTGCAAGTGGCGTGACTTTCACCCGGCCGGTGAATTAGATGGGCCGGCGACGAACGAGGGGAGACGCCATGCCGGTCCTGACCTATGCCACGCTTTTCACCGCCATCACGCTGGAGGTGGTCGGCACCACCTTCCTGCAGCGCAGCGAGCAGTTCACTCGGCTTGTCCCCACGCTGCTGATGGGGCTGTGCTATGCCGGTTCGTTCTACTTCCTGTCGCTGGCCTTGCGCGCCATGCCGCTGGGCATCGCCTATGCGATCTGGAGCGGGCTCGGCATCGTGCTGGTCTCGCTGATCGGGCTGGTCGTCTTTGGCCAGCGGCTGGATTTCGCGGCGGTGCTCGGGCTTTCCATGATCGTCGCGGGGGTGGTCATCGTGAACCTGTTCTCGGGCAGCGTGACGCATTGAAGCGCCTCCACCCTTAACATTCCGGCAATCGGGTCTAGATAATGTCCGAAGGGAGGGCCGCGATGATCCACTTCGACAACAGCTATGCCCGACTGCCGGAAGGTTTCTTCACCCGCACCCGACCGACGCCGGTGCGCGACCCGCAGCTTGTGGCGCTGAACCGGCCGCTGGCCGAGCGGCTGGGCTTCGACGCCGACTGGCTTGCCAGCCCCGAGGGCGTGGCCGTGCTGGCCGGCAACGCCCTGCCCGAGGGGGCCGAGCCCATCGCGCAGGCCTATGCCGGCCACCAGTTCGGCGGCTTCGTGCCGCAGCTCGGCGACGGGCGCGCGGTCCTGCTGGGCGAGGTGGTGGCCCCCGACGGGGCGCGCTTCGACATCCAGCTGAAGGGCGCGGGGCCCACGCCCTTCTCGCGCCGGGGCGACGGGCGGGCCTGGCTGGGTCCGGTGCTGCGCGAATACCTGGTCAGCGAGTTCATGGCGGCATTCGGCATTCCGACCACGCGCGCCCTGGCGGCCGTCACCACCGGCGAGACGGTGATCCGCGAGACGGTCCTGCCCGGCGCGGTGCTGACCCGCGTGGCCGCCAGCCATATCCGCGTCGGCACCTTCGAATTCTACGCCGCGCGCGGCGACCGGCAACGGCTGCAGCTTCTGGCCGATCACGTCATCGCCCGGCACTATCCCGATGCCTCGGGCGCGGCCGACCTGCTGCAGCGCGTGGTCGAGCGGCAGGCGGCGACCATCGCCGGCTGGATGGCGCTCGGCTTCATCCACGGGGTGATGAACACCGACAACATGTCGGTCTCGGGCGAGACCATCGACTACGGCCCCTGCGCCTTCATGGACGGCTACCGGCCCGACAAGGTGTTCAGCTCGATCGACGCCCAGGGCCGCTATGCCTGGAACGAACAGCCCAACATCGCGGTCTGGAACCTGGCGCAATTCGCCAGCTGCCTGGTGCCCCTGATGGGCAATGACGACGCCGCGGTGGCCGAGGCCACGCGTATCGTCCACAGCTTCCCCGGCCTCTATCAGGCCGAATGGCTGAACCGCTTTGCCGCCAAGCTGGGCATCGCCGCGCCGCAGCCCCAGGATCGCGCGCTGATCGAGCGGCTCTTGACGCTGATGGCGGCCGAGGAGGCGGATTTCACCCGCACCTTCGCCGGGCTGGCGGATGGCCGCGCCCGCGACGAGTTCAGGGCGCCCGAGCGGTTCGACGCCTGGGCCGAGGGCTGGCAGACGCGCATCCGCGACCTGCCGGACGCCGCGCAGGTCATGGCGCGCGCCAATCCGCGCCGCATCCCGCGCAACCACCGCATCGAGGCAGTGATCGCGGCCGGGCGCGAAGGCGATTACGGCCCCTTCCACGCGCTCGACGCCGCCTTGCGCGCCCCCTTCCAGGACCGGCCGGAATGGGACGGCTATGCGCTGGCTCCGCAGCCAGATGAGATCGTCCGCCGCACCTTCTGCGGCACCTGAGCAGCAGCGAAAGGCCCTATGCCGAAAAGCCCCGACCGCCTGAGACTGGCCAGCTACAACCTGCACAAGTGCCGCGGCATGACCGGCCCGCACGCGCCCGAGCGCAACCTGCGCGTCATCGCCGAACTGGATGCCGACGTGATCGCCCTGCAAGAGGTCGATTTCCGCTTCGGCGCCCGGCCCGAGGCGCTGCCGCGCAAGCTGATCGAAAAGACCACGGGCATGGTCCCCGCCCCCTTTCTGGGCACCGGCGAAAATTCGCTGGGCTGGCACGGCCAGACCATCCTGCTGCGCCCCGAACTGCGCGACAAGGCCGAGATCCGCCGCCTGCCCCTGCCGGGGATCGAGCCCAGGGGCGCGCTGGTGCTGCGCCTGCCGGGGCTGACGGTGGTAGCGGTGCATCTGGGGCTGATGCGCTCGTCGCGCCGCGCGCAGCTGTCGCGCATCATCGCCCAGTCGCGGCGCATCGGCCATGACCGCATGGCGCTGACCGGGGATTTCAACGAATGGCACGATTCGCGCGGGCTCGAGGCGCTGGAGGCGCTGCGCGTCATCACCCCGGGCCCCAGCTGGCCCGCGCCCTTCCCGCGCCTGCGCTATGACCGCTTTGCCGTCTCGCGCAGCATCGAGGTGCTGGATTGCGGCGTGCTGGACAACGAGATGGCGCGGGCGGCCTCGGACCACCTGCCGGTCTGGGCCGATCTGGCGGTCGATGCGCATGAGGAGGTGCCGCGCGGCTATCAGCCGGCCCGCGTCACCTCGCGCATTCCCGGCGAGGATGGGGCGGCCGGGGCGGATTGACGCTTTTCTGCAACTGCGAAGGCGGTTAAACAGCGCCAAAGCTCGTCAGCCAAGGGGGACGCAGACATGACCGCCATCATCGACATATTCGCGCGCGAGATACTGGACAGCCGGGGCAACCCGACGGTCGAGGTCGATGTGACGCTGGAAGACGGCACCATGGGCCGGGCGGCGGTGCCCTCGGGCGCCTCGACCGGCGCGCATGAGGCGGTGGAAAAGCGCGACGGCGACAAGGCGCGCTACCTGGGCAAGGGCGTGCTCGAGGCCGTCGCCGCCGTCAACGGCGAGATCGCCGAGAACCTGATCGGCGAGGATGCGACCGAGCAGGTCGCCATCGACCGCATGATGATCGAACTGGACGGCACCCCGAACAAGGGCCGGCTGGGCGCCAATGCCATCCTGGGCGTGTCGCTGGCGGTGGCCAAGGCCGCGGCCGAGGCCTGCACCCAGCCGCTCTATCGCTATGTCGGCGGCGCCGGTGCCCGCGTGCTGCCGGTGCCGATGATGAACATCATCAACGGCGGCGAACATGCCGACAACCCGATCGACATCCAGGAATTCATGATCATGCCGGTCGCGGCGGAGAACATCCGCGAAGCCGTGCGCATGGGCTCGGAAGTCTTCCACACGCTGAAGAAGGAACTGTCCTCGGCCGGCCTCGCCACCGGCGTCGGCGACGAGGGCGGCTTCGCGCCGAACCTCAGCTCGACCCGCGATGCGCTGGACTTCATCCTCAAGGCCATCGAGAAGGCCGGCTACCAGCCCGGCGACGACATCATGCTGGCGCTGGACTGCGCCTCGACCGAATATTTCAAGGGCGGCAAATACGAGATGGCCGGCGAGGGCAAGTCGCTGAGCCCGGCCGAGAACGTCGCCTACCTGGAAGCGCTCTGCAACGACTACCCGATCCTGTCGATCGAGGACGGCTGCGCCGAGGACGACTGGGACGGCTGGAAACTGCTGACCGACACGCTGGGCAGCCGGGTGCAGCTGGTCGGCGACGACCTCTTCGTGACCAACCCGGCGCGGCTGGCCGAGGGCATCGCGAAGGGCTGCGGCAACTCGCTGCTGGTCAAGGTGAACCAGATCGGCACCCTGACCGAGACGCTGGACGCGGTGCGCATGGCCGACCGCGCGCGCTATACCTCGGTGATGTCGCACCGCTCGGGCGAGACCGAGGACGCCACCATCGCCGACCTGGCGGTGGCGACGAATTGCGGCCAGATCAAGACCGGCAGCCTCGCGCGCTCGGACCGGCTGGCGAAATACAACCAGCTGATCCGCATCGAGGAAATGCTGGGCGCCGCGGCCGAATATGCCGGCAAGTCCATCCTGCGCGGCTGATCCGCGGGGCATCGCAACGAAGCAGGGCGGCCCAGGCGGCCGCCCTTTTCATATCCACCAGCGATGCGTCAGGGCAAAGGCGCCAAGCGCCAGGCGGCGGCGGAATTCCGAAGGGGCGGCACCGGCCAGCGCCTCGATCCCCCGCGGCGCGGCCCGCAACGCGGCCCGCACGCCCGCCCCGGCAAACAGCACCGGCGCCAGCCGGCGCGGCACGAACCGGCGCTGCGCCCGGGCCTCGGCAAGTTTCGCACGGGCCTTGCCTGCAATCCCGGCCAGCACCTCGGGCGAGGCGTCCCAAAGCCCGAGCCCCAGCCCCTGCAAGGCCGGCAGCGCGGCCAGCCAATGCGCCAACCCCACCCCCTCGGCCTGGGCGTCGACGACCTCGGCAACATCCGGCTTTCTCCGTTTTCCAAATACCCCGCGGGGGTCCGGGGGCGCGAAGCCCCCGGCAGCCTCCCAGCCCATGGCCTCGGCGGCGAAGCGCGCCAGCGGCACCGCCGTATCCCGCACATAGGCCGCGACGGCTTCGGGCCCGTCCAGCGGCTCGCGCGCCGCATCGCGGCGCCGCGCCTCGGCCAGTACCGGGAAACCGGCGGCGCGCGGTCCCCAGGCCTCGGCCAGCGGCGTCAGCAGCTCATGCGACTGCACCTTGCCGGCGCCGATGTCCTCCAGCCGCTCGATCCACCATTGCAGCCGCATCTCGGCGATCAGCGGCTCGGTCGAGGCGAGCGGCGCACGCGCCAGCTCCAGGTTCAGCGCATAAAGCGTCAGCAGCCGCGGCCGCGCCTCAGCGGGGGCCAGCAGACAGATGCCGAAGCGGTCGGGATCGTGCTCGCGCAGCGCCTCGGCGCAATCGTCCAGGCTCATGCCGGCACCACCCTGTCGCGGATCAGCTTCCAGCGGATCGCATCGACCAGCGCCTCGAAACTGGCATCGACGATATTGGGCGACACGCCGACGGTGGACCAGCGATGGCCCTGGCCGTCGGCGCTGTCGATGATGACCCGCGTCGCCGCCTCGACCCCTTCGCCGGTGATGCGGACGCGGAAATCCACCAGATGCATGTCGTCGATGGCGGCCTGATAGGGGCCCAGATCCTTGGCCAGCGCCCGCCACAGCGCGTTGACCGGGCCACGGTCATGCCCCTCGGCATCCATGCTTTCGCTGACCGAGAGCATCCGCTCGCCGCCGATCTGCACCACCACCACCGCCTCGGAAACCGAGATGCGTTTCCCCAGCGCGTTCCGGCGCCGCTCGACGGTGACGCGGTAGCGCTCGACCGAGAAATAGTGCTGCATCCGGCCCAGCTCTGCCAGGGCCAGCAGCTCGAAGCTGGCCTGGGCGCCGTCATAGGCATAGCCGGCATCCTCGCGCGCCTTGACCAGGTCGAGGATGCGCGCCAGCGCCGGATCGTCGCGACCGACCTCGATCCCCGCCTCGGCCAGACGCGCGCGCAGGTTCGACTGCCCGGCCTGGTTCGACATCGGGATGATGCGCTCGTTGCCCACGGTGGCGGGGTCCACATGCTCGTAGGTCGCGGGATTCTTCAGGATGGCGCTGGCATGCAGCCCGGCCTTGTGGGCGAATGCCGAGGCGCCGACATAGGGTGCGGGCCGGGCGGGCGGGCGGTTCAGGATCTCGTCCAGCCGGCGCGAGATGCGCGTGAGCCCCGCCAGCCCCTCGGCGGTGACGCCGGTTTCCAGCGCCGAGCGATAGGGCTCCTTCAGCAGCAGGGTCGGGATCAGGCTGGTCAGGCTGGCGTTGCCGCAACGCTCGCCCAGGCCATTGAGCGTGCCCTGCACCTGCCGCGCCCCGGCAGCGACGGCAGCCAGCGTGCAGGCCACGGCATTGCCGGTATCGTCATGGCAATGGATGCCCAGCCGCTCGCCGGGGATGCCGGCCGCGATCACGGCGCGCGTGATCTGCCCCACCCGGTCGGGCAAGGTGCCGCCATTGGTGTCGCAAAGCACGATCCAGCGCGCGCCCGCCCCCAGCGCCGCGCGCAGGCAGGCCAGCGCATAATCCGCGTCCTCGTCGTAGCCGTCAAAGAAGTGCTCGGCATCGAACAGCGCCTCGCGGCCCTCGGCCACCAGATGCGCGACCGAGGCACGGATATTCTCGAGGTTGTCCTCCAGCGAGATCCCCAGCGCCTCGCGGACATGGAAGGGATGCGTCTTGCCGACCAGGCAGACCGCGCGGGTGCCCGCGTTCATCACCGCCGCCAGCACGTCGTCGTTATCGGCCGAGCGACCGGCGCGCTTGGTCATGCCAAAGGCGGTCATGGTGGCGCGGGTCGCCGGCGCCTGGGCGAAGAAATCGCTGTCGGTCGGGTTGGCGCCCGGCCAGCCGCCCTCGATGTAATCCACGCCCAGCCGGTCCAGCATCCCGGCGATCTCGGCCTTTTCGGCGGCGGAAAACTGCACGCCCTGGGTCTGCTGCCCGTCGCGCAGCGTGGTGTCGTAAAGATATAGGCGCTGGCGCGTCATCGGGGCGGCCCCTTTCGGCTGGCTGGCATGCGGTTATTCGGGCAGTCTGGCGGCGTCGAAATCCGGGCCGGGCAGAAGCTCGACCCCGGCAGGGCCCATGCGGACCTCGACCCCCGCGTCCAGAAGACGCTGCTTGAGACCATCCACGGCCGAGAAATCCTTGCTGGCCTTGGCTTCTGCCCGCAACGCATTCATGCGCTCGGCCCAGGGCGACAGGTCGGGGCCCGCGGGGATCCAGCCGCCCAGCTCCTCGGTCAGCAGGCCCAGCATCCGGGCGCCGGCGAGCAGCCCGGGCGCATCGCCCTGCCCTGCCATCTCGTGCAAGGCCGCGATCGCCCCCGCGGTATTGAGGTCGTCGGCAAGCGCGGCCAGGACGGCGAGGGCCGGGCTTGGCGCGGGCTCGATGCCCGCGACAAGGCCGCGCCACTTGCGCAGCACCGCCTCGGCTTCGCGCGCCTTCTCGGCCGTCCAGTCCATCGGCTTGCGGTAATGCGTCGACAGCAGGACGAAGCGGATCACCTCGCCCGGAATGCCCTGGTCCAAGAGATCGCGGACGGTGAAGAAATTGCCCAGGGATTTGGACATCTTCCGGCCCTCGACCTGCAGCATCTCGTTATGCAGCCAGACGCGGGCGAAATCGCCATGCGGATGGGCGCAGCAGCTTTGCGCGATCTCGTTCTCGTGATGGGGGAATTGCAGGTCGATGCCGCCGGCATGGATGTCGAAGCTCTCGCCCAAAAGCTCGTAGGACATGGCCGAACATTCGATATGCCAGCCCGGACGGCCGCGTCCCCAGGGGCTGTCCCAGCCCGGCAATTCGTCGTCCGAAGGCTTCCACAGCACGAAATCCATCGGGTCTTCCTTGAAGGGCGCGACCTCGACGCGGGCGCCGGCGATCATGTCGTCTACCGAGCGCCCCGAAAGCTTGCCGTAATCGGCGTAACTCCGCACCCGGAACAGCACATGGCCGTCGCGCGCATAGGCATGGCCGCCGGCGACCAAGGTCTCGATCATGGCGATCATCTGGGCAATGTAATCGGTGGCGCGCGGCTCGTGATCGGGACGCTCGGCCCCCAGCGCGTCCATGTCGGCGTGATACCAGCCGATGGTTTCCCGCGTGCGCTCGCGGATCAGCGCCTCCAGCGTGCCGGGGGCGCCGGCCTCCTTGCGGGCCAGGGCGGCGGCGTTGATCTTGTCGTCCACGTCGGTGAAGTTGCGCACATAGGTGACATGGTCCGCGCCATGGACATGGCGCAAGAGCCGCACCAGCACGTCGATCACCACCACCGGCCGGGCATTGCCCAGATGCGCCCGGTCATAGACCGTCGGCCCGCAAAGATAGAGCCGCACATTCTGCGGGTCGATGGGCCGGAAAACCTCTTTCCGGCGCGTCCTGGTATTCGTCAGCCTGATCTCGACCATGACTTCCCCTTTGCGGGCGTCGTCAGGTCACGATGAACCGCCCGCCTGAATTTTCAGCCGGTAATGATGCAGCGGGTGGTGGCGGTTCCTGCCTTCATGCGCCCCGCCTTAACGCATTGTCTTGCCTATGCCAAGAGAGGCTGCAAAACTTGGTCCATGAGCCGCGAACTGGTCAACGAGATCTGTGCCGCACAGCCTGGGGCCGAGTGGTCGGATCCCTGGGGCGGCGGCCATGATTGCTGGAAGATCGGTGGCAAGACCTTTGCCGTGACCGGTGCAGTCGGCACCCATGTCTCGGTCAAGACCGACAGCACCGAGATGGCCGAGTTCCTGATCGAGACCGGCGTGGCCGAACGCGCGGCCTATCTGCATCGCAGCTGGGTGGCGCTGCCGCTCGATTCGGCCCCCGACGAGCTGGCGCATCGCATCCGCCATTCCTATCGGCTGGTGCGCGGCGCCCTGCCCAAGAAGGTGCAGGCCGCCCTGCCGCCCCTGTGACGAAAATGGCCGGCCCCGCGCAGGGACCGGCCAGAGACGCAGGACCGAGCGACTGGCCCCGCGCCGGAATCGCCCGGTGATCAGGCAGGAACCTGCGCGGCCAGCTGTTGCAGCAGGCCTTCCATCTGCTGGCAAAGCGCCGCTTCGGTGGTGTTCTGCTCCTTGGCGGCGTCTTCCAGCGTCCGCTCGACGCCCATGGCCGAGACGGTGCCTTCCTTGCCCTTGGCCTCGGCCGCATCGCCCTGGGCGCTGTCGCCCGCCGGGATCATCGCCAGCAGCTTGGTCTGGATCTCGACCGCCTTGCCGTCGATATGGCCCTGTTCCTGGCAATAGGCCAGGACGCCCAGCTGGTTGCGCGCGCTTTCATAGGCGGCGGCGCTGTCCTGGGCCGGCACGGCAGCGGGCGCCTCGGCCGTAGCCGGGGCCTCGGGGGCGGCGGGCGCGGCCGGGGCCGCGTCTTGCGCCAGGGTCACGCCTGCGGTCAGGCCAAGGGCCAGGGCGGGCAGGATTGCGAAACGTGCGATCATCTCGATCTCCGTCTGTTGCGTGTGCCGGGACTGTGGCACGCCCCAGTCAGGGCCGCAAACCGGCTCGGCGGAATGCCGCGGCCGGTTTCACGCCGATCAGCGGAAAAGCACCAGCGAGCCGGGGGACCAACTCACATTCGCGCGGGTGCCGACATCCTGCACCTCGCGGCCGAAGACGTTGCGCATGGCGATCCGCACCGGCCGCACCTGGCCGTCGAAGCCCGCCGAGCCGTCCAGCCGCACGTCGTAATAGGTCATGTCGCCGTAATAGACGACCTCGTCGATCACCCCCTCGGCCACCCGGTTCGTGCCCTGCGCGCCGGGCGCCAGCAGCGACACCGCCTCGGGCCGGAAGCCGACCGAGGGGCCGTCGTCGCCGGGATCGGCGCGGCTGACATTGGCCAGGGGAATATCGACGCGGCCCAGCCCCGGCGCCTCGATCTGCACGGCCTCGCCGGTCTCGCCCAGCACGCGGGCAGGCAGGAAGTTCATCACCCCGATGAAATTCGCCACCCGGCGGCTGGTCGGGCGGGCATAAAGCGCCTCGGGCCCGTCCATCTGGGCGATCTGGCCCTCGAACATCACCGCGATGCGGTCGGACATGACCAGCGCCTCCTCCTGGTCATGGGTGACAAGAACGAAGGTGATGCCGACCTGGCGCTGCAGCTTGATCAGCTCGACCTGCATCTGCTCGCGCATCTTGCGGTCCAGCGCCGAAAGCGGCTCATCGAGCAGCAGCACCTTGGGCTTGAGGATCAGCGCCCGCGCCAAGGCCACCCGCTGCCGCTGCCCCCCCGACAGCGCATGGCTGGCGCGGTTGCCATAGCCTTTCAGCCCGACCATCTCCAGCGCCTGCTCGACCGCCGCCGCCTTCTCGGCCCTGCTTCGCGGGTCGCGGCGCAGCCCGAAGCCCACGTTCTCGGCCACGGTCAGATGCGGGAAGATGGCATAGGACTGGAACACCATGTTCGTGGGCCGCCGGTTCGCCGGCACCTCCTGCATGTCCTGCCCGTCGATCAGCACGACGCCCGAGGAGATGTCCTCGAACCCGGCGATGGTGCGCAGAAGCGTGGTCTTGCCGCAGCCCGAGGGGCCCAGCAGCGAAAAGAACTCGCCCGAGCGGATGGTCAGGTCGATGCCGCGCAGCGCGTGATAATCGCCGTAATGCTTCTGCACCTGCCGGATCTCGATCATCGGCTTCGCCCCGGCCATGGCGGCGCGATGGGCGGCGGTGGTCTTGGGGCCCGGGTTTTGGGTGGTCACAGGAAGCCTCCGGTATCCTTGGCGCCGGTCTTCGCGATGCCGCGGCGGCGGAAATATTCGGCAATGGTCAGAAGCAGGATCGACATGAGCACCAGCACCGTCCCCAGCGCCATGATCATCGGGATCTGCTTGGGGAAACGCAGCTGGCTGAAGATATAGGTGGGCAGCGTCGGCTCGTTCCCGGCCAGGAAGAAGGCGATGATGAACTCGTCGAGGCTGATGGTGAAGCTCATCAGCAGGGACGAGATGATCCCCGGCATGACCAGCGGCAGGATCACCAGCCGAAAGGCGCTGATCCGCGTCTCGCCCAGGTCATAGGCCGCCTCCTCCAGCGAGCGGTCGAGCGAGTTGAAGGCGGTGGACAGGATCACCGTGGCATAGGGCATGCAGATCAGCGTATGGCCCAGGATCACCGTCAGGATGCTGAGCTGCACGCCCAGCGACAAAAGCACCACCAGAAGCGAGATCGAGACGATGATCTCGGGCAGCACCAGGGGCAGCATGATCAGCCCCATGATCGGCCCCTTGCCCGGAAAGGTGAAGCGGGTCGAGGCGCGGGCGGCGAATACGCCCAGGCAGGTCGCCAGGATCGAGGCGCTGACGGCGATGGTCAGCGAATTGGTCAGCGCCCGGCGCAGCGAGGCATTGCCCCACATCTGCGCGAACCATTCCGTGGTGAAGCCCCGCAGCGGAAAGGCGATGATCGTGCCCGAGTTGAAGGCGAAGATCGGCAAGAGCAGGATCGGCGCGTAAAGGAACAGCAGGTAGATCAGCGCATAGGCCCGCAGGCCCCCGCCCTTCATTGCCGCACCTTCAGGAAGCGGCGGTTCAGACCGATGAAGGCCAGGCTGATCACCGCCACGATCAGCATGGCCGTCACCGCCAGCGCCGAGCCCATCGGCCGGTTGTCCAGATCCAGCATCTGCGCCTGGATCATGTTGGCGATCATCGGGATCTTGCCGCCGCCGATCAGCGCCGGGGTGACATAGTCGCCGATGGTCGGGATGAAGACGATCAGCGCCGCCGCCACCACGCCGGGCATGGCCAAGGGCAGGGTGACGCGCCAGAAGGTCATGGCCCGGCTTTCGCCCAGGTCGCGCCCGGCTTCCAGAAGCGAGCGGTCGATCTTTTCCAGCGCGATGAAGATCGGCAGGATGGCGAAGGGCGCATAGGCATGGGCCAGCGTGATCACCATGGCGTTGACATTGTAGAGGATGAAGGTCAGCGGCTGCTCGATCAGCCCCAGCGTCTTGAGCCCCGAGTTGATGACGCCGTTATAGCCCAGGATCACCTTCCACAGGAACACCCGGATCAGGTAGCTGGTCCAGAACGGGATGGTGATGAGGAACAGCCACATGGCCTTTTTCTGCGGCGCGACGGCAAAGGACAGGAAATAGGCCACCGGAAAGGCCAGAACCACGGTGGCCAGCGTCACCAGCGCCGCCACCCCCAGCGAGCGCAGCATGATGCGGTGAAAGATCGGGTCGGCCCAGACGGTGCGGTAATTCTCCAGCGTGAACTCGCGGATCACCGTCAGGTAGCCGTCCTTGAAGAAGGAATAGGCCAGGATGGTCAGCAGGGGTGCTGCCAGCACCAGCACGGCATAGCCCAGCGGCGGCGCGATCAGGGTCAGGCCCTGAGCCGTCTGAGATCGGTTTCCTGACGCCATGCCCTGCCCTGTGAATCCCTGTCGCTTGGGGTGGCAGGTTTCCATATCCGCGCCGCGAGGAAAAGGGTTTTCCTGCGCTGCGGCGACCGTTACGCCGCCTGGAACTGCGCCGCCACCTCGCGCCGATGCGGCTGGGCGCGATGCTCGACCAGGTAGATCCCCTGCCAGGTGCCCAACTCCATCCGGCCGCGCGCGACCGGGATCTGCAGGCTGACGGGCAGGATCGCGGCCTTCAGATGCGCGGGCATGTCGTCCGGCCCCTCGGCGCGATGCGTCAGGTAGCGCATAGACGGATGGTCGGCCGGCGGCGCGATGCGGTCGAGCCAGGCCAGCAGGTCGCGCTGCACGTCCGGATCGGCGTTCTCCTGCACCAGAAGCGAGCAGGAGGTCTGGCGCACGAACAGCGTCACCACACCGTCCCTCGCGCCGATGCCGCGCAGCCAGGCCGCCACCTCGGCCGTGAAATCATGGCAGGCCGGCCCGCGGGTCGGGATGGTGAAGCTGGTCCTCACGAGCGGCCTTCCCGCCAGGACGATTCCCGCCCTTTTTCAACCATGGGCTTCTCCGTTCCCCAAATACCCAATGAGCTATTCCGCCGCCTCGCCCGGTGCTTCCAGCGACTCGGCACCGTCATGGTCCAGCGCCAGCCGCTTTTGCGTGCGCGCGCCCAGGTCGCGCAGCATCTCGGCCTGGCGGATGACGTTGCCCGGCCCGCGGGTCAGCCGGTCCATGGCGGTGGCGTGGCTTTTCTGCGCCCGCTCCAGCGCGCTGCCCACATCCTCGACCGCCGAGACGAAACCGTGCAGCTTGTCGTAAAGCTGGCCGGCGCGGGCGGCGATGGCCATGGCATTGGATTCGCGCCGCTCGACCGTCCAGATGTGATCGACCGTGCGCAGCGTCAGCATCAAGGTGGTCGGCGTGGCCAGCCCGACGCGGTTCTCCATCGCGTGCCGCGCCAGGTCTGGATCGACGCGCAGCGCCTCGGAAAAGGCGCCCTCGACCGGGATGAACATCAGCACGTAATCGACCGAGCCCTCGTCGATCGCCTGATAGCCCTTGGCCGCCAGCCCGGCGACATGGGCGCGGACCGAGGCAACATGGCGGCGCAGCGCGGCGTCGCGGGTCGGCATGTCCTCGGCATTCACCGCCTCCTCATAGGCGTTCAGCGAGACCTTGCTGTCGATCACCAGAAGCTTCTTCTGCGGCATCTTCACGATCACGTCCGGCCGCCACAGCTTGCCGTCGGCGTCGCGGTGGCTCGCCTGCGTGTCGTAATGCGTGCCGGCGATCAGGCCGGAATCCTCAAGGATGCGCTCCAGGATCATCTCGCCCCAGGCGCCGCGCTTCTGGCTGTCGCCCTTCAGCGCCCGGGTCAGCGCCACCGCCTCGCGCGAGATGTCCTCGGAACGCTTGTGCAGGTATTCGATCTGCTCGCGCAGCCTTGCGCGTTCCTCGTCGGTGGCCTTGTTGCGGGCCTGAAGCTCGGTCTGGAAGCGGTGAACCTGGTCGCGAAAGGGCGTCAGCAGGGCCGACAATTGCTCGCCATGCGCCTTTTGCATCTCGCTGCCCTGGGATTTCAGCGTCTCGTTGGCCAGCAGGCGGAACTGGCCGGTCATCTCCTCGCGCAATTCGCGCAGGGTGGCGATGTCGCGCGCGGCCGCCTCGCGGTCCTTCTGCGCCGCCAGACGGGTTTCCGCCAGCTCGCGCTCCAGCCCCGAGACCTGCTGGCGTTCGCGGTGCAGCGCGTCGGTCAGCCCGTCGCGTTCCTCGACCAGTTCCTGCAGGCGCTGGCTCAGCGATTCCGCCCGCGTCTCCAGCCGGCTTACGGCCAGAAGCTGGTCGCGCAGCCCGGCCGTTTCGGCATCGAGCCGCGCCTGCAGCTCGGCCTCGCGCCGCCGGGCCAGCAGGGCATCCGCCTGGGCCGAACGCCGCGTTCGCCACAGCGCAACAAGGCAAAGCGCCAGCACCGCCAGCGCCGCGATCAACAGCAGCCGCAGATTGCCCGCATCCGCCAGCCATGCCTGCATTTTTTCCGCCTCGCCCATCGGCCCCTGCGCCTTGTCCCAACCGCGGTTTCGCGTCGCTTGCCGGGACTGTTCCCGTTTTTCCCCAAGAATGCAAGCGCGGCCCCCTTCCTTCGCCCCGGTTGCGCCCCTAGCCTTCGCCTGAAAACCGCAAGAGGAGATCAGGCATGGTCAAGACCGTCGCCGTCATGGTGGGCTCGCTCCGCAAGGATTCTCTCAACCATAAGCTGATGAAGGCATTGCAGAAACTGGCCGAGGGCCGGTTGCAGTTCCACCTGCTGCATATCGGCGATCTGCCGCATTACAATGAGGATCTCTGGGCCGAGCCACCCGAATCGGTGCTGCGGCTCAAGGACCGGATCGAGCATTCCGACGCGGTGCTGGCGATCACGCCGGAATACAACCGCAGCTATCCGGGCGTGATCAAGAACACCATCGACTGGGGCACCCGGCCCTATGGCCAGAACTCGTGGAAGGGCAAGCCCGCGGCCGTCATCGGCACCTCGCCCGGCGTGATCGGCGCGGCGCTGGCGCAAGCGCGGCTGAAAAACGACCTGGTCCATGTCGGCACGGTGATGATGAGCATGCCCGAGGCCTATATCCAGTGGAACGCCGAAGCCTACGGCGCCGATGGCAGCGTCACCGACGAAAAGACCGCGAAATTCCTGCAAGGCTTCGTCGATTCCTTCGCGGACTGGATCGAGAAGCACGGCTGAGCCCGGCCGCAGGACGACAAAGGCCGCGCCCGAAAGCGCGGCCTTCTTGCGTTGATCGGCCGGTTACTGGTCCAGGAAGGACCGCAGCTTGCGCGACCGGCTGGGATGCTTGAGCTTGCGCAGCGCCTTGGCCTCGATCTGGCGGATGCGCTCGCGGGTGACGCTGAACTGCTGGCCGACCTCTTCCAGCGTGTGGTCGGTGTTCATGCCGATGCCGAAGCGCATGCGCAGCACCCGCTCCTCGCGCGGCGTCAGCGATGCCAGCACCCGCGTGGTGGTTTCCTTGAGGTTTTCCTGAATGGCGCTGTCCAAGGGCAGCACGGCATTCTTGTCCTCGATGAAATCGCCAAGCTGGCTGTCCTCCTCGTCCCCGATCGGGGTTTCGAGAGAAATCGGCTCCTTGGCGATCTTCATCACCTTGCGGACCTTTTCCAGCGGCATCTGCAGCTTTTCGGCCAGTTCTTCGGGCGTCGGCTCGCGGCCGATCTCGTGCAGCATCTGGCGGCCGGTGCGCACCAGCTTGTTGATCGTCTCGATCATGTGGACCGGGATGCGGATGGTCCGGGCCTGATCGGCGATGCTGCGCGTGATCGCCTGCCGGATCCACCATGTCGCATAGGTCGAGAACTTGTAGCCGCGGCGATACTCGAACTTGTCCACCGCCTTCATCAGGCCGATATTGCCTTCCTGAATGAGATCAAGGAATTGCAGGCCCCTGTTCGTGTATTTCTTGGCGATCGAGATCACCAGCCGCAGGTTCGCCTCGACCATTTCCTTCTTGGCCTGGCGCGATTCCTTTTCGCCGCGCTGGACCTGGCTGACGATGCGGCGGAACTCCTCGATATCGACGCCGACATGCTGGCCGACCATGGCCATCTCGGCGCGCAGGCTTTCCACCTGGGCGCGGGACTTCTCGAACAGCGCCTGCCAGCCGCGGCCCTTGTGCTGCATCATGCGCTCGACCCAGGTCGGGTCCAGCTCGCTGCCGCGATAGGCGTCGATGAACTCGCGCCGGTTGATGCGCGCGGCATCGGCCAGCTTCACCACGTTGGAATCGATGGTGACGATGCGGCGGTTGATGCCATAGATCTGGTCGACCAGCGCCTCGATGCGGTTGTTGTGCAGGTGCAGCTCGTTCACCAGCGCGACGATGCGCGAGCGCAGTTCCTGATAGGCGCTTTCCTGCGCGGCCGAGAAGGTGCCGTCCTCGTTCAGCGTCGCCGACATGCGGTTGTCCTGCATGTGCGACAGCTCCTCGTAGCCCCGCGCGATGGCCTCCAGCGTCTCCAGCACCTTGGGCTTCAGCGAGGCTTCCATCGCCGCCAGAGACAGGTTCTGGCCGTCGTCCTCGTCCTCGTCCTCCTCGCGGCCCATGGGGTTGCCGTCGGCGTCGAACTCCTCCTCGTCGCGCGCGGCACCGTTGGCCGCGGCGGGGCGGGCCTCGGTCGGCAGCACCTCCTCTTCCTCGCCATCCTCGTCCATCGAGCGGCCGAAGGTGGTCTCCAGGTCGATCACGTCGCGCAGCAGGATGTCCTCGTCCAGAAGCTCCTGGCGCCACATGGTGATGGCCTTGAAGGTCAGCGGGCTTTCGCAAAGCCCGGCGATCATGGTGTTGCGGCCGGCCTCGATGCGCTTGGCGATGGCGATCTCGCCCTCGCGCGACAGCAATTCGACCGAGCCCATCTCGCGCAGATACATGCGCACCGGGTCGTCGGTGCGGTCCAGCTTTTCCGTCTCGGCGGTGGCGACCGTCAGCTCACGCGAGCCCGAGCCGGTGGTGGTCAGCTCGCCGCCCGTTTCGGCCTCCTCGGCCTCCTCGTCGTTCTCGACCACGCGGATGTCCATTTCGGACAGCATGGACATGACGTCCTCGATCTGGTCGGAACTGACCTGTTCGGGCGGCAGGACGGCATTGAGCTGGTCATAGGTGATGAAGCCGCGTTCGCGCCCTTCGGCGATCATGCGCTTGACCGCGGCCTGCGACATGTCCAGCGAAGGATCGTCATCCTTGGCCTCGGGCTTCTGGTCTTCGTCGTTGGCTGCCATGCTGGCTCCCTTGAAGCGGTGATTCGCGAATCGGCGAATCGGGATCGGCTATCGGCCGGTTCTAGCGCGAATCGCAGGCGATTCAAAGCCTGCGAGCCGGCGTCGGCCGGGGTGATTCGGCGCAGGTGATTCGCGCGCCTTTCAGCGGCGCGGCTTGCGCCAGATCTCGTTCTTCAGCGCCGCATCGAGGATGGCCCGATAGGCGTCGCTGTCCTCGCCCAGGTCCGACAGGTCGGCCAGCGAGGGGTGGTCGGCCTGCTGGCGGGCACGGGCGGATTGCGCCATGCGCCAGGTCAGGCCCTCGTCCGCGAGCCCCTCGATCTCGGCCTCGGCACGGGCGATTTCCTCGCGCGCGGCGCGGCGGGCCTCGATCCGGTCCAGGGCATTGGCAAGGATGCCGGCGGCGGCATCGCGGTCATGCGGGCGCAGGATCGCCGGGGCCGCCCTCACATGGGGGTCGGCCATGATGCTTTCAAGGGCGCGCTGCCCGGCCTGGGATTGCGTCCCCGACAAGAGATCGTGGACCAGCGCCGCGCGGTCCGCATCCTGCGGCTCCAGCCGTTCCAGCCGCGATTCGACCGGGGCGATCAGGCCGGGATGGGTGGCGCAGATCGCCAGCACCATGGCCTCGACCAGCGCCTCGGCCTCGTGTTCGTTCAGGTCAGGCGAGGAAAGCCGCGAGGCCCGTGTCGGTGCCGTCGGCGCGACCGGCTGGAAGCGGGCGCCGCGCCCCCCTTGCCACTCGCGGCCCTGCCATTCGCGGGCGGGACGCGCGGGCGCGGGGGCATCGGCGCGGCGGCGGTTGCCGAACAGCTCCCATTTCAGGTTGCGCAGCACGGCGTGGTAATGGTCGCGGGTGTCCTTGTCGGGGATCTTGGCCACCGCCTCGGCAAGGGCCTTGTCCAGCGCCGCGCGGCGCTCGGGGCTGTCGAAGACCCGCCCCTCGGTCTCGCGCCGCCACAGCAGGTCGACCAGCGGCCGCGCCTCGTCCAGCACGGCGCCCATCGCCCCTGCCCCGCGGGCGCGGATCAGGTCGTCCGGGTCCAGCCCCTGCGGCAGGAAGGCAAAGCGCAGCGCCTGCCCCGGCCCGGTCATCGGCAGCGCCAGGTCGATCAGCCGCATCGCCGCGCGCAGGCCCGCCTCGTCGCCATCGAGCGCGATCACCGGCTCGGGCGAGATGCGCCACATCAGCCGCAGCTGGTCCTCGGTGATCGCGGTGCCCAGCGGCGCCACGGCGCCCTCGAAACCCGCCCGGACCAGGGCGATCACGTCCATGTAGCCCTCGGCCACCACCAGCGGCCTGCCCTTGGCCACCGCCGCCCGCGCCGGGCCGATATTGTAGAGGTTGCGGCCCTTGTCGAAGAGCGGCGTCTCGGGGCTGTTGAGGTATTTCGCCCGCGCGTTCGGGTCCATCGCCCGGCCGCCGAAGGCGATGCAGCGCCCGCGCCCGTCGCGGATCGGAAAGGTGATGCGGCCACGGAAGCGGTCGAAGGGCGCACCGCCCTCGTCGGGCTTGGCCGCCAGCCCGGCCTCGACGATCAGAGCCTCGGCGATGCCCTTGGCACGCAAGGCGTTGAACAGGCCCTGCCGCTGGTCGGGGGCGAAACCGATGCCAAAGGCTTCGCAGGCGGCCTCGTCCAGCCCGCGCCGGGCCAGATAGGCCCGCGCCGCCTCGGCCGGGCCCATGCCCAGCTGCATGCGGAACCAGCGCACCGCCTGCTCCATCACCTCGACCAGTTCGGTGCGGCGGTCGGCGCGCTGCACCTGACGCGGGTCGCGCTCGGGCATCGGCAGGCCGGCCTCGGCGGCCAGCAGCTCGACCGCCTCGATGAAGCCCAGCCCCTCGGCCTCGCGCAGGAAGGTCAGCGCGTCGCCCTTGGCGTGGCAGCCGAAGCAGTAATAGAAGCCTTTCTGGTCGTCGACATGGAAGGAAGCGGTCTTTTCGCCGTGAAAGGGACAGGGCGCCCACCAGTCGCCCTTGGCCTGATTCGAGCGGCGCAGATCCCAGACCACCTTGCGCCCGATGACGCGTGACAAAGGCACGCGGGCGCGGATCTCGTCAAGGAATTGCGGCGGAAGGCTCATGCCGCCTTATATCGGATCACGCCGGCCGGTTGCAAAGGGTCATGCACCGACCGCGCCGCGCACCAGTTCGCGATAGACCGCGACCACCCGCTCCTGGTCCAGCCGCCCGCCCTCGCGGTACCAGTTGGTGACGCCGGTCAGCATGGCGATCAGCGCCATGGTGGCCAGCCGGGTATCGGGCACGGCCATGGTGCCCTCGGCCTCGCCGGCGATCAGGATCGCCTCCAGCGCATCCTCGTAGCGACGGCGCAGGGCCGCGATTTCGGCACGGTTTTCCGGCGTCAGGTTGCGCAGCTCCATATAGGACAGGAACACCGCCTCGGGGCGCTCCAGGCTGGTCTGGATGTGAAAGCGCAGGAACGCCTCCAGCCGGTCGAGCGCCGGCCGGGCCGGATCGTCGCGCCAGGCGGCCAGCAGCTCCTCCATATGCACCCGCAGCAGGTCGGCCAGCAGCGCCTGCTTGTCGGCGGTATAGCTGTAAAGCGTGCCGACCTGCACGCCGACCTCGGCCGCGATCTGGCGCATCGAGACGGCGGCATAGCCGTGGCGCGCAAACAGCCTGCGCGCGGCGTCGCGGACCAGCGGTCCGGTGATCTCTGCCCTTGAGCCCTGGGTTCTTGCCATGCCGTCTTCTAGGCGGCGAGCCGCGGCAAGGTAAAGAGCGCATCTTGCCCCCGCCGCCCCGCCGGGCCTATGGTCCGGCGCATGAAGACATGGGGGAACGGCATGGGGCGGATCTGGGGCGGGCGGATCTGGGGCGCGCTGGCGCTGGCAAGCCTGGCCGCATGCGGCGACATGGTGGGCGACTATCCCGAACTGATGCCGACCGACCGGCTGCTGGCCGAACCGGCCCTGCCCGGCCATGCCGCCGATGCCGCCCGCGACCCCGCGGCGGCGGGCGGCGCGCTGGATGCGCGCGGCCGCTCCCTTGCCGCCCGCGCCGGCACCGCGCCGGCGGCGGGCGACGCCGCCTTGCAGCGCCGCGCCGAGGCCCTGCACGCCCGCGCCAGGGCCCTGTCGCAGCAATCCCCGGCCGAGGACTGCCCCGAGGGCAGCACCGACTGCGCGCCGAACTGAGGAGAATGCCATGCCGGTCATCACCTGCATCGAGGATCTGAAGGCGATCTATCGCCGGCGCGTGCCGCGCATGTTCTACGACTATGCCGAAAGCGGCAGCTATACCGAAAGCACCTTCCGCGACAATTGCAGCGATTTCCAGCGCATCAAGCTGCGCCAGCGCGTCGCGGTGGACATGACCGGACGGACGACGGAAAGCACCATGGTCGGGCAAAGGGTCGCCATGCCGGTGGCCCTGGCCCCGGTCGGCATGACCGGCATGCAATGCGCCGATGGCGAGATCAAGGCGGCGCGGGCGGCGAAAGCCTTTGGCGTGCCCTTCACGCTTTCGACCATGTCGATCTGCTCGATCGAGGACGTGGCCGAGGCGGTGCAGGCGCCGTTCTGGTTCCAGCTTTACGTCATGCGCGACCAGGAATTCCTGGAGGCGATCATCGAGCGGGCCCGGCGCGCCCATTGCTCGGCGCTGGTGCTGACGCTGGACCTGCAGATCCTGGGCCAGCGCCACAAGGATCTGAAGAACGGGCTATCCGCCCCGCCGCGGCTGACCCTGCCGGTGCTGCTGGATCTGGCGACGAAATGGCGCTGGGGCATCGAGATGCTGCAAACGAAGCGCCGCTTTTTCGGCAATATCGTCGGCCATGCCAAGGGGGTGGGCGACCCCTCGTCTCTGGTCGCCTGGACGGCCGAGCAGTTCGACCCGCAGCTCGACTGGGGCAAGATCGCCCGCATCCGCGACCTCTGGGGCGGCAAGCTGATCCTCAAGGGCATCAACGACCCCGAGGACGCCCGCATGGCCGCGGATTTCGGCGCCGACGCGATCATCGTCAGCAACCATGGCGGCCGGCAGCTCGACGGCGCGGTCAGTTCCATCCGCATGCTGCCCGAGATCGTCAAGGCGGTGGGCGACCAGGTCGAAATCCATCTCGACAGCGGCATCCGCTCGGGCCAGGACGTGTTGAAGGCGCTGGCCATGGGGGCGCATGCCACCCATATCGGCCGCGCCTTCATCTATGGGCTGGGTGCCATGGGCGAGACCGGCGTGACCCGCGCGCTGGAGGTGATCCAGAAGGAACTGGACATCACCATGGCGCTCTGCGGCGAGCGGGACGTGAAGAACCTGGGCCGCCACAACCTGCTGGTGCCGCAGGATTTCCTGCAAGCCTGGGGCTAGGCGGCCGGATCAGGGCGCCGGATCGGGCCGGGTCTGTTCGCCTTGCCCCCGCGTCCTTTCCTTGCCGAATCCGGGGATCCGCAACCGGCCCAGAAGCATCGCGGCCAGGGTCGGCAGGCCGACGGCGAACAGCATCAGCTCGCCCAGGTGCTCGAAGCCCAGCAGGCGGGCCAGATGCAGCGCCATGACATGCATGAAATAGATCATGGCCGAGATCGGATCGAGCCGGATCGGCGGCTGCGGCATGGCCGTGCCCAGCACCGCCACGAACAAGGCCGGCGCCGCGACGTAAGAGCTGATCGGGATGTCCAGCATCACCTGGTCGCTGCGCCAGGCCTGCACCAGCCAGGCCTCGGCCATCAGCAGCCCGGCCCCGGCGGCGGTGGCAGCCAGCGCCAGCCGGCGCGGCGGCAGCCCCTGCAGCCCCAGCCGGGCCACGCGGCGGCCGCAGAGATAGCCGATGGCCACGAAGGGAAAGCACATGAACAGGCCGTTCGAGAATTTCTTCACCCCGATCTGCATGATCCCGGACAGGGCGACATATTGCAGAACCAGCCCGATCGCGGCGCAGACCGCCGCCGCCGCCAGCAGGATGCGGTATTCATAGGCCGGCGCGACCCTGCGGGCAAAGCCGCGCAACAGCAGAACCACCGCCCCGGCAACCAGGATGCCGGCCATGAACCACAGGTGGAAATAGCCCCAGGCCAGGGTCTTGAGCAGCGAGACGAGCCCATGCACCTGATCCATCCAGAAAGGCAGATAGACCGCCATCCAGAACAGGTAGAGCGCCGCCACGCGGGCCAGCCACTTGTTGCCCTTGCCGCGCGCCACCGCCGAATAGAGGAAATAGCCCGCCACGATGCAGAAGGTCGGCACCATCACCCGCATCAGCCCGTTGCCGATCATGAACAGCTGCGGCGTCATATGCGACTGCAGCCAGTAGGTATGGGCAAAGGCCACCAGGACCGCCAGTCCCAGCTTCAGATAGTCCAGCGAATGAATCCGATGCAACGCGAAAACCCCGACCCGCACTGGAGCAAGCTTTGCAGCCAGCGAGGACGATCTGACAAGCATTTTCCCCGCGGCATGCAACTGTTTTTTCGCTTCACATCCGAATGACGTCGCGCTATAGGCGCGGCTTCGGCCATGCACCCTTGGAGGATGGCCGCGAACCGTAACCAAAGGAATACCATCATGGCCAAAGAGATCCCGGATCTGGTGGCCGAGGCACGCGCGGGGACAGGCAAGGGGGCCGCCCGCCAAGCTCGCCGCGAAGGCAAGGTGCCCGGCATCGTTTATGGCGACGGCAAGGAGCCGCAGCCCATCCAAATCGAGTTCAACTCGCTGCTGACCAAGCTGCGCGCCGGCCGCTTCATGTCCACGCTGTGGAACCTGAAGATCGACGGCCAGGACGACGTGCGCGTCGTCTGCCGCGGCGTCCAGCGCGACGTGGTGAAAGACCTGCCGACGCATATCGACTTCATGCGCCTGCACCGCAACACCCGCGTGAACCTGTTCATCCACGTGAACTTCGAGAACCACGACGCCGCCCCCGGCCTCAAGCGCGGCGGCACGCTGGTCGTGGTGCGCCCCGAGGTCGAGCTGGTCGTGACCGCCTCGGACATCCCCGAGCAGATCACCGTGGACCTGACCGGCCGCCAGATCGGCGACACCATCCACATCAACGACGTGGTGCTGCCGGCCGGCGTGAAGCCGACCATCGACCGCAATTTCGTCATCGCCAATATCGCCGCGCCCTCGGGCCTGCGCTCGGCCGATAACGAGGAAGCTGCGGCTGCCGAAGGCGAGGCCGCCGAGGCCTGATTGCGGGCCGAGGCCGGACAGAATCGGGCGGCACCCCTGCGGGCGCCGCCCTTTCTCTTGCCGTCATGGCCCGCGATTGCTAGGAGATCGCGCCTGACGCGAAGGGGAAACGCATGGAACCGATCCATATCATCGGCGCCGGTCTTGCCGGCTCCGAGGCCGCCTGGCAGATCGCCCGCGCCGGCCTGCCGGTGGTGTTGCACGAGATGCGGCCCCAGGTCGCCACCTTCGCCCACCGCACCGGCGATTGCGCCGAGATGGTCTGCTCGAACAGCTTCCGCTCGGATGACGACCGCATGAACGCCGTGGGCCAGTTGCATTGGGAGATGCGGGCGGCGGGCGGGCTGATCATGGCCATGGCCGCCCGCCACCGCCTGCCCGCCGGTGGCGCATTGGCCGTGGACCGCGACGCCTTCTCGCAGGCGGTGACCCAGGCGCTGCAGGCCGAGCCGCTGGTCAGCTTCCAGCCCGGCGAGATCCGCGAATTGCCGACGGAGGGCCGCTGGATCGTCGCCACCGGCCCGCTGACCTCCGAGGCGCTCGGCCAGTCGATCCGCGGCCTGACCGGGGAAGGCTCGCTGGCCTTCTTCGACGCCATCGCCCCCATCGTCCATGCCGAGAGCATCGACATGTCGATCTGCTGGCGGCAAAGCCGTTACGACAAGGGCGAGACCGAGGCAGAGCGCACCGCCTATATCAACTGCCCGATGACGCGCGAGGATTACGAGGGCTTCATCGACGCCCTGCTCGCCGCCGACAAGACCGAGTTCCACGAGGGGGAAACGGCCGGCTATTTCGACGGCTGCCTGCCGATCGAGGTCATGGCCGAGCGCGGCCGCGAAACCCTGCGCCACGGCCCCATGAAGCCCGTGGGCCTGACCAATGCCCATAACCCGGCCGAAAAGCCCTATGCCGTGGTGCAGCTGCGCCGCGACAATGCGCTGGGGACGCTCTACAATATCGTCGGCTTCCAGACAAAGATGAAATATGGCGCGCAAATAGATGTTTTCCGGCGCATTCCCGGATTGCAGGACGCCAGATTCGCCCGTCTGGGCGGCATCCACCGCAACAGCTTCCTGAACTCGCCGCGGCTGATCGACGACCGGCTGCGGCTGCGCGCGCGCCCGAACCTGCGCTTCGCCGGCCAGGTGACCGGGGTCGAGGGCTATGTGGAATCCGCCGCCATGGGCCTCTTGGCCGGGCGCATGGCCGCGGCCGAGGCACTGGGGCGCGACCTGTCGCCGCCGCCCGCCACCACCTCGATGGGCGCGCTGGTCAACCACATCACCGGCGGCGCGGATGCCAAGACCTTCCAGCCGATGAACGTGAACTTCGGCCTCTACCCGCCGCTGGACGCGACGCGCGGCGGCCGCAAGGGGCGCAAGGACCGCTACCCAGCCTATACCGACCGCGCAAAAGCCGATTTCCAGCAATGGCTTGCAGGACAATCTTGAATCGGACGCGCTTCGCCCCCTCGCCGACCGGCCCCTTGCATCTGGGCCATGCCTTCGCGGCCCTGACCGCCGCGCGGCTGGCCGATCCCGGCCAGTTCCTGCTGCGCATCGAGGATATCGACCAAGGCCGCTGCCGCCCGGAATACGAGGCGCTGATCGCCGAGGATCTGCACTGGCTGGGCCTGGACTGGCCGCGGCCGGTCATGCACCAGTCCCAGCGCCTGCCCGCCTATCAAGCTGCGCTCGAACGGCTTTCGGCGCTTGGCCTGACCTATCCCTGCCGCTGCCGCCGCGCCGATATCCGCGCCGCGCTCTCGGCCCCGCAAGAGGGCGCGGCGCCGCGGATCGGTCCCGACGGCCCGGTCTATCCCGGCACCTGCCGCCAGCGCCGCATGGCCGATGCCGGAGCTGATGACGCCATCCGCCTGGATGCGGCGCGGGCGCTGGACCAGCTGGGCCTCGACGAGATCGCCTTTCTCGACGAGAACGTCGCCCCCGGCCGGCCGCACCGGTTGTCGGCGCAGGATTTCATCGCCGGCATCGGCGATGTGGTGCTGGCGCGGCGCGGCATGGGGACCAGCTATCATCTTGCGGTGGTGGTGGATGATGCCGCGCAAGACATCACCCTGGTCACGCGCGGAAAAGATCTTCTGGATTCAACGTGGATCCATGTCGTCCTTCAGAAACTGCTGGAACTGCCGACACCACGCTATCATCACCACCGGCTGATCCGCGACGAGCAGGGCAAGCGGCTGGCCAAGCGCGACGACGCGCGGGCGCTGAAGCTTTTCCGCGACGAGGGCGTCAGCGCCGAACAGATCCGTCAATCCCTGGGGATCTGAGGCGCCATGATGACGACCTCCTCTCCCCCGCGGATGGCGGTATAAAAGCAGCTGCGCCGGTTGGTGTGGCAGGCCGGCCCGGCCTGGTCCACCAGCAAAAGCAGGCAGTCGCGGTCGCAATCCACCCGCAGCTCGACCAGCTTCTGCACATGGCCCGAACTCTCGCCCTTGACCCAGAAGCCCTGGCGCGAGCGCGACCAATAGGTGACACGGCCCGTCTCCAGCGTCCGTTGCACGGCCTCGGCATTCATCCAGGCCATCATCAGCACCTCGCCGCTCTGATGATCCTGCGCGATGGCGGGAATCAGGCCCTTCGCGTCATATTTCAGGCTGGCAGGGTCGAACATCGGCTTTCCTTTCGGGCTTGCCGTCCCTATCTAGACCGGGCGGCAGCAAGGGAAAAGACCATGTCCGACAGCGACCTGATGCAGCTCTATTCCCGGCGCATCTTGGCGCTGGCCTCGGATATCCCGCATCTGGGCAAGCTCGACCATGCGACGGGCAGCGCGCATCGCCGTTCGCCGCAATGCGGCTCCTCGGTGACGGCGCATGTGGCGATGCAGGACGGCCGCATCGCCGATTTCGCGCAGGAGGTGCGGGCCTGCGCCCTGGGCCAGGCCTCGGCCGGGGTGCTGGGCCGCACCGCGCTTGGCCGCTCGCGCGACGAAATCGCCCGCGCCCGCGACGAACTGCAGGCCATGCTGAAAGCTGACGGTCCCGCCCCCGCCGCCCCCTTCGACGAACTGGAGGCCCTGCTGCCCGCCCGCGAATTCCCCAACCGCCATGCCTCGATCCTGCTGGCCTGGGAGGCGCTGCTCGGCGCCATCGACGCCTCGCCGGCCTGATTTTCACCGTTTCCCAAATACCCCCCGCCGGAGGCACCTGCCGGCGCAACCGGCACATGCGCCCGGACAAAGAAAAGCCGGCCCGCAGGGGACCGGCAGTTGCGCGCATGATCGTCCGGGGGAAGGTTACGGCCCCAGGCGAAGGGCCGTCGATTGCGCGGGGCAGTAAGGGATCAGGCCGCCAGGATCGAGGGCAGCGAAAACAGGATGATCGCGGTCACCGAAATCGCGACGGTGCCAAGCAGGTCAGAGAGGGATTGGCGGGTCATGGGTCTCTCCAAGGTTCGTTTATGCTTTGTTCTCATGATTGGCGAACAAAGTAAAGAACTTTTTAAGAACATCATGCGAACATCTAGCCGGCGCTGATCAGCCGGATGGCGCGGTCCTGCTCCATCAGCCACAGAAGCAGCCGCACGGCCTGGCCGCGCTCGCTTTCCATGGCCGGGTCGCGCTCCAGGAAGTTCTGCGCATCCTTGCGCGCCAGCGCCATCAGCCCGGCCTGGCGTTCCAGGTCGGCGATGCGGAACCGCGGCAGGCCGGATTGCGCGGTGCCGATCACGTCGCCGGCGCCGCGCATCGCCAGGTCTTCCTCGGCGATGCGGAAACCATCTTCGGTCTCGCGCAGGATGGTCAGCCGCCGTCGGCCGGTCTCGGACAGCGGCTCGTGATACATCAGCAGGCAGCTTGACGCGCCCGAGCCGCGCCCGACCCTGCCACGCAGCTGGTGCAGCTGCGCCAGGCCGAAGCTTTCGGCGCGCTCGATCACCATGATCGTGGCCTCGGGCACGTCGACGCCGACCTCGATCACCGTGGTCGCGACCAGGATGCGCGCCCGGCCGGCGGCGAAATCGGCCATGGCCGCATCGCGCTCCTCGGCCGGCATCTGGCCATGGACCAGCCGCACCTGATCGCCGAACCGCGCCCGCAACTCCTGGAAGCGCGCCTCGGCCGCGGTCAGGTCGATGGCCTCGCTTTCCTCGACCAGCGGGCAGACCCAATAGGCCCGCGCCCCGCCCTCGAGCGCCCGGGCCAGATGCGCCACCACCTCGGCCATGCGCGCATCCGAGATCACCGTGGTGCGGATCGGCTGCCGCCCGGCGGGCTTTTCGTCCAGCACCGACAGGTCCATGTCGCCGAATTGCGCCAGCGCCAAGGATCGCGGGATCGGCGTTGCCGTCATCACCAGCATGTCGGGCGGCAGATGCCCGCCCTTGGCGCCCAGTTCCATGCGCTGGTTGACGCCGAAGCGGTGCTGCTCGTCGACGATGGCCAGCCGCAGGTCGTGGAACGCGACCGATTTCTGGATCACCGCATGGGTGCCGACCAGGATGTCGATCCGCCCCTCGGCGAGGTCGGTCAGGATATTGGCGCGGGCATCGCCCTTGTCGCGGCCGGTCAGCGCCTCCAGCCGGATGCCGGCCAGCCGCGCCAGGGGCTCCAGGGCGCGGAAATGCTGGCGGGCCAGGATCTCGGTCGGGGCCATCAGCACGCCCTGCCCGCCCGCCTCGACCGCGACCAGCAGCGCGAGGAAGGCGACCAGCGTCTTGCCGGCGCCCACGTCGCCCTGCAAGAGCCGGTTCATCCGCCGCGGCTCGGCCATGTCACCGGCGATTTCCTCGACCGCGCGGGCCTGCGCCCCGGTCGGCGGCCAGGGCAGCCCGGCCAGCACCCTGGCGCGCAGATGCCCGTCGCCCCGTGTGGTCAGCCCTGCCTGCCGTCGCCGGTCGCGGCGCATCAGCGCCAGCGTCATCTGATGCGCGAAAAGCTCGTCATAGGCCAGCCGCGCTCGGGCCGGATCGGTCGGCGACAGGCCGGCCGGCCCTTCCGGCGCATGGGCGCGGGCCAGCGCCTCGGCCCAGGCCGGCCAGCCCTCGCGCGCCAGGACCGAGGCGTCGCTCCATTCCCCCGCCGGCGGCAGCCGCCCCATCGCCGCCTGCACCGCCTTTTGCACCACGCCCTGCGTCAGCCGGCCCGAGAGCGGATAGACCGGCTCGAAATCCGGCGGCGGATCCGTGCCTTCGGCGCCGATATGGTCGGGATGCACCATCTGCGCCATGCCGTCGAACAGCTCGATCTTGCCGGAAACCAGCCGCCGCGCGCCCAAAGGCAGCTGGCTTTCGATCCAATCCTTGCGCGGATGGAAAAAGACCAGCTGCAGATCGGCGCTGCCGTCCGAGCAATGCACCCGCCAGGGCCGGCTCTTGGCCGTGGGCGGGCTGTGGCGCTGCACGGTGATCGCCACGGTGACGATCTCGGGCGGGCGGGCCTCGGTCAGGCGGGCGATCGGGCGGCGGCGGATGCCGGAATGCGGCAGGGTCAGGATCAGGTCGCGCAGCCGCGTCACGCCCATCTGGGCAAAGGCCTCGGCCGCGCGCGGGCCGACGCCCGGCAGGGTCTCGACACCCGCGAACAGCGGAAACAGCGCCGGCGGGCGGCCCGGCGTCACCCCTGGGCGATCGCCAGCCATTCGTCCTCGTCGATGACCTTGATGCCCAGTTCGGCGGCCTTCTTCGCCTTCGACCCGGCGCCGGGGCCGGCGATCAGCAGGTCGGTCTTGGCCGAGACCGAGCCCGCGACATGGGCGCCAAGCGCCTCGGCCCGCGCCTTGGCCTCGGCCCGCGTCATCTTTTCCAGCGTGCCGGTAAAGACCAGGGTCTTGCCGGTGATGGCGCTGTCGGCGGCACGCTTCTCGGGCGGCAGCACGGTCAGAAAGCCGAGCAGCCGGTCGATCGCCGCCCGCTCGCGCGCATTGGCGAAGGCGTCCGACAGCGACATGGCCAGCACCGGGCCGATGCCGTCGGCGGCGATCAGCCCGGCCCAGGCCACACTGGCCTCGGGCGGCAGATCGACCTGCGCCAGCGCGGCGGCGGGGGGGGGGGGGGGGGGGGGGGGGGGGGGGGGGGGGGGGGNCGTCCGACAGCGACATGGCCAGCACCGGGCCGATGCCGTCGGCGGCGATCAGCCCGGCCCAGGCCACACTGGCCTCGGGCGGCAGATCGACCTGCGCCAGCGCGGCGGCGCGCGCCTCGGACGGCCGGGCGCGGCGGCCCTCGGCCTGCGCGGCCGCGCGCTCGGCCTGGGCCGCATCCTCGGCCAGGCGATGCGCCACAGCCGCCGGGCGCGCGGTGTCGAGCGCCGCCTCCAGCGCCTCCCAGCTGCCGTAATGGCGGGCGAGATCCTGCGCCGCGACCTCACCGACATGACGGATGCCAAGGGCGAAAAGCAGCCGCGCGAACGGGATCTCGCGGCGTTTCTCGATGGCCTGGAACAGGCTGGCGGCGCTTTTCTCGCCCCAGCCCTCGCGGTTTTTCAACTGCTTGGGCTGGCCGGGGCCGTAGCGGTCCTGCAAGGTGAAGATGTCGGCCGGTTCGGCGATCCAGCCGTCGCGGAACAGTTCCTCGACCAGCTTGGCGCCCAGCCCCTCGATGTCAAAGGCGGCGCGCGAGACGAAATGGCGCAGCTTCTCGACCGCCTGGGCCGGGCAGATCAGCCCGCCGGTACAGCGCCGGACCGAATCGCCCTCTTCCCTTATGGCGGGCGAGCCGCATTCCGGGCAGGTCTCGGGGAAGGCGTAGGGCACGGACTCGGGCGGGCGCTTGGCCAGGTCCACGTCCGCGACCTTGGGGATCACGTCGCCGGCGCGATAGACCTCAACCCAGTCGCCGATGCGGATGTCCTTGCCGCCGCGGATCTCGCTGCCGTCGGCGCCGCGGCCGGCGATGTAATCCTCGTTATGCAGGGTGGCGTTCGAGACGACGACGCCGCCCACCGTCACCGGATGCAGCCGCGCCACCGGGCTCAGCGCGCCGGTGCGACCGACCTGGATGTCGATGGCTTCCAGCCGGGTCCAGGCGCGCTCGGCCGGGAACTTGTGCGCCAGGGCCCATCGCGGCGTGGTCGAGCGCATGCCGAGCCGTGCCTGATAGCCCAGATCGTTGACCTTATACACCACGCCGTCGATGTCATAGCCCAAGGTCGCGCGCATCTGTTCGATCTCGGTCCAGGCGGCCAGCATGTCCTGCACCGAGCCGCAGATCCGGGTCAGCGGATTGGTCTGGAAGCCGAAATCCCGCATCCGCCGCACCGCTTCCATCTGCGTGTCGGCAAAAGGCGCGCTGACCTCGCCCCAGGCATAGGCAAAGAAGCGCAGCGGCCGGGCCGCCGTCACATTGGGATCGAGCTGGCGCAGCGAGCCCGCCGCCGCATTGCGCGGGTTGGCAAAGACCCGGCCGCTGTCGGACTGGTTCAGCTTCTCGAAATCCGCATGCGACATGTAGACCTCGCCGCGGATCTCCAGAATTTCGGGCCAGCCGTCGCCGGCAAGCTGGCCGGGGATGTCGGCAATGGTGCGGGCATTGGCGGTCACGTTCTCGCCCACCGCACCGTCGCCGCGGGTCGCGGCCTGGACCAGCCGCCCGCCTTCGTAGCGCAGCGACAGCGACAGCCCGTCGATCTTGGGCTCGGCGGTGATCTCCAGCGGCGCGCCTGAAGCCAGGTTGAGGAAAGAGCGCACCCGCTGCACGAAGGATTCGACATCGCCCTGGGTGAAGCCATTTTCCAGCGACAGCATCGGCAGGCGATGCGGGATCTTGGCAAAGCGCGTATCGGGCGCGGCGCCGACCTGCTCGGTCGGGCTGCCGGGATGGGCAAGCTGGGGGAAACGCGCCTCGATCTCCTCGAGCCGACGCTTACGGTCGTCGTATTCGGCATCGCTGATGAAGGGCGCGTCTTCCTGGTAATAGGCCAGGTTCGCCCGCGCCACCTCGTCGCTCAGCCGGGCATGCTCGGCCGCGGCGGCCTCGGCGTCCAGGCTCGAAACGGGCGGCAAGGCCGCCGCCGGCACTGCCGGCTCCCCCGCGGGAGCCGTCCGATCCTCGTCATCTCCGGCCATCTGCCCTCCGCCTTCTGCCGGCCCCGTGGGCCGTGATCTGCGCAGCAGGTGATACCGGGGCGAAGGCGGGATTGTCCAGCGCCGGCCCCAGGGCGTTGCGCGACCCCGACGCCCGCGACGCTCAGGCGCGCAGGGCCATGCGCTCGGGATTCTGCATCTCGGAGGCGGGATCGCGCAGGACATAGCCGCGACCCCAGACCGTCTCGATATGGCTTTCGCCGTTCATCGCCGCCGCCAGCTTCTTGCGCAGCTTGCAGACGAAGACGTCGATGATCTTCAACTCGGGCTCGTCCATGCCGCCGTAAAGGTGGTTCAGGAACGTATGGAAAGCCCAACGGAATCAACGCCAATGGCTGAAATATCGGGCGGGACAAACCGGGACCGAATCGGGAATCTTGAAACGCCCCACCACAGAGGAATGACAGCATGAGCACCTGCGCGAGATGCAACGAGCCGCTGCGCGATTGCCGATGCCCGGAACCGGGCAGCGAGGCCGATCACTATGGCCGGGTCTGGCGGCACTGCGAGCAAGGCTTGACCATGACCAAGGCCAGCATGGCGAGGTTCATGATGTTCTGCCTCGCGAACCGTATCGAGATTGGCGGCGTCTATGCGTTCGACCCGAGGTTTCGCGGTTCGCAGGTGATCGCGGCGATTCGCATTCACCCCGACCAGATCGAAGCATTCGAGCGCGAGACAGGCGGCAAGCTGCGCCGGCCCCCTCGGCTCGTGCTGAACTGACCCCCGCGACGAGAAGGAGAGGACATGAGCGGCCTGAAACTTTCCGAGCAAATTCGCGTCGGGCTGGCTATCGGAGGTCAGATCACGCTCAGCCGAGAAGCGGCAGTTGCGCTGATCAAGGTGCTTGAAGATCTGGAACAGCACCCCCGTCGAATAGACCTGCTCATGGCAGATATGTCGGCTCGCCAGCGGAGATCAGAGGAACGGAATGAGCTGCTGATCCGCGACCTGTTCCTGATTGCGTTCTGCCTCGTTGTGTTGGGCTGGACGCTGGCAGGTGTGCTGTGATCCACCACAGAGGAATGACGCCATGAACGGCGCGGAACTGATCATCCTGGGCGGACCGCTTGCCTTTGGCGTGGCTGGCCTGATCTGGGCAAGACATACCGCTCATGCTCGTCGGGCGAAGAAGAAAAATGCCAGCCATGCGGGCGACGACGAAGCCCGCAGCGACTGCACCCTTTGCGGCATGTCGGACGGGTTGTGCGTGCGATGTGGCCGCGACCCAGAGGAAGGAGAGGACATGAGCGACTGGCAACCGATAAGCACCGCGCCGAGGGATGGAACTAGGGTTGACCTGTGGGGTATCAACCACGCGCACTATGCCAAGAAAGGCTATCGCAAGTGTGATGTGTCATGGGGGCCGGTGACCGATTGGCTAGGTCGCGAGCGCGATGATTGGAGGCACGGCATGGGCGAAGAGTTTGAACCCACTCACTGGATGCCCCTCCCCCAGCCCCCGGAGGACGCGCGATGAGTGACGAAATTTTCTCCGCCGTCTACGCCCGTCCCAAGCGTCGTCAGGGCATCACAGGCCAGACCATCGACGCGCAGATGCGCGGCACTATGTGCCAGATCACGGAGTTGGAGCTGGAAGAACTGCGCGACGAACTCGCCCGCCTCCGCGCCGAGGTGGAGAGGCTGACCGCCGCCCTAGCCGACGAGCGGGCGCATGCGGACGCGCTGGCGGAGACATTGGAGTCATGCCCGCCGTTCCGGGCGTTCGATCATGTAGCGCGGGAATACGTGTTGATCGCCCACCGCGCCCGGCGTCAGGTGTGACAGCCAGCCGCCATCTGGTCCAGCAGCACCAGCCCTGCCCGCTGGGACTGCGCCCCGCCGTCCTCGATCAGCGCGGCGGCCAGCGCCCTGCGGGACGCCTCGGTGCCGTCACAGATCGCCGGGCCGCTTGCTGGCGTGTTCGCGCAGGCGGTCAACGACAGCAGTGTCGTCCAGATCATCAGTCGATACATCGTCCATCCTCCTGCGCGTCTCACGATAAGCCGCATCCTCTCGCGCCTGTGTGTCCGCCCTGCCCCGCGACCGGCCGCGCAGGAACGCAGCCACAGCGGCGGCGATGGCTCCGAGGATGGTGAGAAGCCACGCGGTCATTTCTTCCCCCAACGCCAGAACACCAGCGCGTTCAGCACCCCTGCCCCAGCCAGCGCGATTGCCGCCTGTTCCAGGTCGATGGTGAACGTGCCGACCTCGGGATCGAACGTGCCGATTCCGAGCGAGGACAGGACGATTGCCAGCGTGTAAAGCGCCATGCGCAGATAAACGGGGTTCATGCTTTGCCTCCGAACATGGACTTGAAAAGCGCCAGAAGCGCGGCGATGATGCCCGCTGACGGCGCCGCAGGCTTGGTGGCGTTCGGCGCCGTCACCTTCGACATGGCGATTGCCGTCTCGCGCACGCTTTCCACGCGGCGCGTCCAGCCCTTGCCGTAGGTAGGCCAGAGTAGCGCGCCGGTCTTGGTGTTCTTCGCCACGCGCAGGAAAGCGAGCCGGGCGCTGATCGCCCGGTCAATCACGGCCTCGGGGTGCGCCTGCTGCGCCGCTGCGATGGTCTGCGGGCCGATCATCCCATCAGCCGTCACGCCGAGAGCGGATTGCAGCCATTTCGCCCCGCGCGAGACGCCGCTGTTCACCGCCGCGTCGAAGGCCACCAGATCCAGCCCCGCCGGCAGATCATCGCCGCGCACGGCATCCCAATAGTTCTGCCGGTAGATCGCAGCCACCTCGGCGTCGGAGATGTTCCGCAACTCGGCCTTGGTGATCGAGCGCTTCTTCCAGGCGCGATAGGTGGCAAAGGTGATGCCCTTCATGGTCGCACCGCCGGCATCGCGCGGGTCGTCCGCCCAGCCCCCCTCATGCGCGAGGGTTTCGGCCAGGCAGCGCTCGAAATTGCTTCTCATGGCGCTCTCCTATTTCCGCCAGTGCTTCCAGAGGTCGATGGCCTGCTTGGGGTCGTTCACCGCAATCAGCAGCCAGCGCATGGCGCCCTCGGCCGTGAGGGTGACGACAGCGGCGGCGATGGGCTGGGGCACGCGCAGGATTTCGGCGGCGTAATCGGTGCCGATCCATGCAGCGCCAATCGCCACGACAGCGGTGGTGATGACGCTGACAGGGCCAAGCTGCGCCGAGGACTTCACCTTGACGATCAGCGCCACGCCGACCGCGATCCAGAAATCCAGGCTGCGGAAAGGGCTCGGATCGGTCATGCCAGCAGCCTCCAGAAGCCGCCGACCCGGCGGAAGGTATATACGCGTCCCGCATTCCCGTTGGCGTTCGAAATCACCAGATCAGCGGGGCCTATCGCCATGTTGGAGCCATCCGCCCGAATCCTGATCGTGCCATTCGCGCCTGTCGTGTAAGCGGCGACGCAAACTTCTGCGCCGTCCATCCCATCCGCACCAGGGAGGTTATGAATAACTGTTTCGGCGGTATAGGCGGCGGTCCCGTCCGTAACGTAAAGGGTCCTATGCTGCGGGAACCAGGTCACTGTCCCGCTGTTCAAATTCGGGAAGCCGGCTTGCGTGCTCAGGCCCGCCGTGCTACTTCCTCGGCGTTCCGAAACGGGGCAGGTGTAGCGCTTCCCGTCATAGTCCAACTCGATGACTGATCTGTTGTTTATGCCGCCACCGATGTATTCCATTACCCCATTGCGTGCGGAAAAGTACTCCCCATCCTCAATGCCGATTGCGCACCGGGGGCTATCGGAAAGCGCGACAAATCGCGGCCGCTTGGCGGCGGGGAAAAGAATGCGCACGGTGGCGGAATCGGTCCCCTCGGCATAGTAAGTCGTATCGTCCACCGGGTGGATCTCGTTGAGGCCAGGACTTAGCTTGGTCCATCGCTGCGGACGTTGCCCGGCGCCAGGGGCGTAATAGGCCATGGCCTTTTCGATGACCCGAACAGCATCCGGCTCATAGGCAAAATTATAGAGATTGCCGTGCCGAATGTTCGAGGTCGATGCCACGGGGATTTCGGGGGACCAGTTCACCAGATCCGTGCTGACCTTGTGCCAGTAATTCCCGCTCCAATAAGCATCCGTCAGAAGGTGCCAGCGCCTCTGCAAAGTGGTTGATCCCAGCGGGAAATAATATTCCGGGACGACGCAGCAGCCCTCGACATCCTCGTCATAGTCTAGCGTGTAGCTGTAGGTCCACGCGCCGGTCAGCGTCGATGCGGTCCAGCACTCGATGTTTTTGTCGTAATCATTCTTGCAGAAGCCGACCCATTTGGTCCCATCCCACACCGGGAAGAAGCCAATGCGGCAGACCGTATCACCGAAGTCCATGCGAACCGGCGCATCAAACGTCATGCTTTCGCGGTCATTCACACGGCTGATGTAAAGCTGCATATTCGGGATGGTGCGTCCATGGACGTCTATAAAATCCTCGAAGGCGCGAATGATGCTGATGCCGTAGAGCTGACCCGCGTCGGGGCCGCTGACCTCTTCGTGCAGGCCCATCCACCAAACGATGCTGGCCGGGACAGTCCCGCCAGGTGCCGCCGTAGTATCGCTTCTCACCCGGTTGGGTCCCAAGTTGCGATAGAACGCTTGCCAGGTGATAAGGTCGCGAGAGCGATATTCCGTCACATCGTATTCTGTGCCGCCCTGAAAGACATGCACTGAAAATCGCTTGCGATCCCGGTCCCACCACATCGACGGGTCAAACCCGAAGAGCGCCTGGTTCGCCCCCCTGGCAATTGGAACCGGGTTGATCTGGAACAGGGCGCGCGGATCCTGCGTCGTATAGAGGTCGGCGCGCTGTAGGTCGGTCTTGAAGAATGTTCCGAAGAAAACGTTCTGCGGGCTTTCTACGCGAACGCCGTCGATCCCGAGCGGGTGCAGCGCGGACGCAAATCCGGTCGCCGAACTATCCACGATATAGGCGACCCCTTCGCAATGGACGCGTTGACCCTGTGCCAGATTCGGCAAAGCCGCCGCCAATTCGGCGCGACTGGGATAATCCGGCGTCACTCGGGACGCAGCATCCTCTGCCTCCTGTGCGGATCGCCTCGCGGCGTCTGCATATTGAGGCGCCGCCAGCGCAGCCGCCATGGCATCCTCGCCGTCGATCTCGGACGAAACCGGCAAGGTCAGCGCCCTGCCCTGCGCCTCGCGCAGATCCTGGACCTGCATGATCGTCAGGTCGAGGTCGGACTCGACCTGTTCCGTCCTGACCCGGCCCTGCGCATTGTAGTCGCTGCGCTGGAGGTTCGGAACGGCGCGCAGCAGATAGATCTGGTCGCCGCTCTGGATTCCGGTCGAGATGACGACGGTTCCGTCCGCTGTTCCGATCCCGGTGTGCCCGATCCCCGAGGTCAGGTCGGTTTCCTCTCCGTCCCGAACCCGGATCACCCGCAGATGATCCTCGTCGAGCAGGAGGAAGTCGCGAGGGAACGTCCCGCTCGTCCCGGTGACGTTGAAGGGGCCTGCCTTGTTCTTCGCGCTCTCTACCGTCATCTTCGCCTGCCTGCATGGGGTCAGGCGAAGGGTAGGAAGCGAGAGGCGGGCGATATATGTTGGCGGGGGCGGGGTGACATGCGATCGAATGGCCGCTATCTTGTGCGAGGGAGCGGAACCCACGGCAGGCTGACCCCGACCTGCTCCTGATCGGAGACTTCCGCCTTCGCGTCTCTCCAGGCTATCGGGGTGGCGCCTCCTTCGCGGGGGCGCTTCTGGTTCAGCCGATCAGATCACGGACCCCCGCCCAAAGGCCGGGGCAGTCTTCTTCGCGCGGCAGGTCCATCTTGCCGCCAGTTGACCTCGCGAACATCTTCGCGGCGAAGTCCCGCAGGTTTTGCGGCGGAATCCGGGCGATTTCGTCCTCGATGTCGGTCTGCCGCTGCGAGAGTTCTTCGAACTCATCCTCCGGCATGTCGTGATCGTCGCAGGCCGAAATCACAATCTTGGTGTGGGCCTCCCACTCCCTGAACAGCCGCATCACCGGCGTATCGGCCGGGTCGATGACGCACAGCGCCGAGGCCGGGGCGGCAGCCAGAGCGGCCGGGGCCGCGGCGAGAAGGGTGCGGCGGTTGATATCGCCGGACATGCGGGTAGAATTGGCAGAAGCCATGATGGTTCTCCTGGATAGAACTGTTGGGGTTAGGCTCCCGATGGCGCTGTCACGCCGCCGGGGGCCGTTTGGCCTCAGATAGAGCGATACCTCTGAATTGCCGATTTCAGCCGGCGCTTAGCGTTGTAAGCCTTTCTCCTCGCGGCTTGGGAAGCATCATAGGCGCCCTTCGTCTCGTCCATCATCGCCTCCCACGCCGGGGTGTCGGCGGCAATGTGCTCGATACCGTTTCGCTCCTTGAAGCCCTCATACGCTTCGTTAAGGTCGGCTTTCTCCAACGCGGCAAGACGTTCCAGTTCGTCTGCCTCAATGGCGATGTTGGCGATCTCAATCAGCTTGCCGATATGCTGCGACAGAACGTCCGTCATGCCGCCTCTCCTGCTGTTTTGATGGTGCTATAATCGAACAACGAGAGCTGTCGCGGATCTTGTAGCATCGCTGGAACAACCGGCAAGCCGAGCTTGAACCAGAGTTGCGCCGCTGCCTGATGGCCGAAAACTTGCCGGCTTTCCGTGACCATTCGAAGCCGCACGTTCTCATTCTCGCTGGCCTCTTTCTCCACGATCACTTCCGGTTTCTCGTGCCGCTTGCCGTAAAAGTGCTCGAACAGAACATGGTGGCATTCACGCTGATAGGTCAGCAGTCTTTGCCGCGTTTCCTCGTCCTTCACCCGACGCGAATCCACCTTGAACAGCCATCCGTTGACCAGTTCCAGCTTAAGGCAGGTGGTTTCCTGCGCGCCGCCAGGGGAAGGTATCACGATGGTCGTGATACCTTCGGACAGAACTGGATCGTCCTTGATCCGCTGATGCTGGCTTTGCCACGCAAGGCCAAGGCTATCGCAGATCGGCTTGACCGCCACAAACACCCCGTCGTCGCGCTCGACGGCGAACAGGGTATCTTGACGAAAGTTCACAGTAATGATGTTGCCCACTCAGGCCTCCTTTTCATTCTGGATGGTCTTGGCAGCGGGGGCTTGGGCGCCAACCGCGTCCCCCGCTGCCTCTTTCAGGATCATGACTATATGGGTGTTCATCGAACGCCCTTGATGGTCAGCCTGCCTCTTGATCTGATCCCGCAGTTCACGCGGCACCCGAAGCATCGTTGCTACGGTCTCCCCGCTCCCCGCTCTCGACTGAATAGCGCTCATCCTTTCCCTTTCTGAATTCGCAGTGAATTCAGACTGCACCATGCAAGCATTGACTGTCAAGCAGATACTTGCATGGTGCAGTCACCTTTGGAGGCAAGATCATGGTGCAAGGCAGGGCGGGTAGTGGAAACGTGGTTCCGCTTATGGTTCGCGTTCCAGAGGGCCTGCGTGATCGCATTAAGGCGGCTGCTGAAGCGAATGGACGTAGCCAGAACAGCGAAATCGTGGCGACGCTGGAGGAAAAGTATCCGGCGCCCAGCTTGGCAGAGTTCGAAGAAGCAAGCGCCCTAACCATGAAGGACGGCTTGACGCGGCGGGCGCGGCTGTTCAACGAATGGGTGACGATCCGCAAGGAGCGCGGCGGGCTGATGGTCTACCACGATGACACTCAACCTGGCGAGCCTTGACCCATGCAGACGACGCGCGACCCCCTGACTGCTTACAACGAGCGCGTGAAGCTGTTCGCCAACTTCCTGAACGCCACCGCCCTCGGGCTGATCGGCTTCGCCGTCCTGCGCCCCTTGACGGAAAGCCTGAGCAACGCCAACCTGTCCACCATGTGGTGGGGCGCCACCGGACTCGCAATCCACGGGGTTTCCCACTATATTATGGGCAGGATACGCAAGGAGGTGAAGGAATGACGTTCTTCGAGTTCATCGTCCCGGTCGTCGCCCTGGCTGTTGCCGGCGTCGGTATCCTTGTGTTGCGTCGTGAGGAGCGAAAGCTGGATCAGACCAAGCACCACCCGGCTGAGTGATGGGTGCCGACATCTCCGGGCTCAGCGTGTATGAGCGAGAGAAAATCGTTCGGGATTACGACGAAGCCCATCGCCAGTTTACGATATACTCCGAGAATGGCCCATGGGCTTTGTTCGCCGCTGCGGGATGGGTAGCCGTAGGGCTGGCTCTGTGGTCCCACCAGCCAGCCCGCGAGGTAATTCCCCTGACGGCAGTGACTGGTTTCCTCTCAAGAAATGTGCTCGATTACTTTAAGGCGCGACGCGCCTTTAGCCAAATTCACGAACGGTGGCACCGCAAGGGGGTAGACCTATCGTCGGCGCATCTTGAGATTACCTCTGCAAATCCTCCTTCAACGGATTGACGATCTGCCCGTCGATCAGCCAGCGGAAGTAGGGCAGGCTGACGAAAGGCGTCAGGCGGCGCAAGGTGCCCACGTCTCCGGCGGTCATGTCCAAGTCGCCATCAAGGGCGCGGAACCCCATGCCGACGGCCGACCCCAAATCAGTTAGCATTTCGAAGGACGGCCCGGCATATGACCCGACTACCGACCGCGACGCAAAGCGAGACGCGGGCGCCTTCTGGCTCTTGCTGGGGAATGCCGCGGCGGCAGTTCGATAGATGCCGGGACCGCCCAGCTTTTCCATGGCGTTGCTCACCTCGAACGCAAGAGAGAAGATGCCGGACCTGTCCAAGCCCTCGGCAATCCAGGTGCCCGGATTATCCGAGATTTCGCGCCCGCTTTCGAGCTGCTTGAGCATGTAGATGAACGACCCGATTGCCGACATGGCGATGACGCCGCCCCAGAACCGGGTCTGCTTCTCTTGCAGGCCGCGCAGCAGGACGCGCTGGTTGGAGGCCAGGGCGAAGGAGCGGAATTGCAGCAGCATCCTGCCGACCGTGGTGCTGGCGAACAGCGGCACGTCCGCAACGCCCTTGGTGACAATGATGCTGTCCACATCCTTGTTGATCGCCGCGCGCCAGGACCGGACCATGTGATCCATCTCGGCCGGCCACACCTCGGAATTGGCGACCCGAACCCCGTCGATCACCTGGCCATGCTCGCGGAACAGCCGCCCCAGCAGCGGGGCGCCGTCTCTGCCCAGGCCCAGATAGGCCATATATGCCTGCTCTGCCTTCGGCAGGGCGTCAAAGCCGCGATCCGCGGCAATCTCGGCGTTCTTCAGGATACGGTTCTGCGTCATCGTCGCGGCCAGCGTTTTCTGGAAGTCGTTCCAGTGCAGCAGGCCGGTCATCTTCGTGAAGCCGACCGATGCGTTCTGGAGGAACCGTTCAAACGGCGAGCCTTGCGCATAGGGGTCGGTCAGGTCGGCCAGCGTCGCTAGGCGAGAATGCAGGATCTTCTCCGAGATGGCCCCGGCCTCCTTGGCCTCCTTCTTCGCCAGCTTGATGCCCTGCATGTTCCTGATCAGCGGCTTGAGCCCGTCCTCCATGTAGGATTTCAGCCCATGAACCATGGCGGGGCGCACGGCATCCGTGAGCGATGAAATGGTGACGCCGCCAAGGGTGCGCAGGTAGTTGAAGGTCATTGCCGCATTGGCGATCCGGCCGAAGGCGGTGGTCTGGGAACGCGCGTTATAAGTGCCGCGCAGCATGTCCCGCACAGCTTGGATGTCCTCAATATCAGACTTTTCCTTGGCGGCGAGTTTCGCCAGTTGCTTCTGCTTGGCCGTCTCTGGCAACTCGGTGTTCTTCTCCAGTTCGGCGCGGATCTGGGCGTATTGATCGCGGATGGTCTTGATCTGATCTTTCATGGTGACGCTGCCGAAACGCGTTTTCAGCTCGACATCGGCCGCCATGACGCGCGCATACCGGCGCATGATCAGGTCGGCATTGCTGTCCAGAAACTTCTCGACCAGCTCGTCGGGAATATGAAAGGTTCGCTCTGCCAGGGGGCCGCGCTTGGTGGGAATGATATTCGACGGCAAGTCGGCATCAAGCGCGCGGCCGGTGACCACTTCATAAACGCTATCCACGATTTCATCGAGGTAGTTCTTGCGATCCGCATCGGACAACCAGTCGTATTCGCCGCGCCGCCCCAGCGCCTCCATCTCCGCGTCGATCTTTGCCAGCTTGGCCAGGTCGGCCTCGTCCAACTCGCCCACGACGCGACCGGCCAGCGTGTCCACGCCGGAACGGAATGCGCGCATGGCATCATCGGACATCACATCGGCCACGCCGCGGGCAACGCCGTCGGACAGCGCCGACGCATCGGCCTGCCGGCCCGCCATGCCGCGTTCGATGGCTTCTCGTGCGCTGCGCAGGCTGGCGGTCGCCTTGTCCGTCTCGGCCGCCGCGCGCTGCGCCGCTGCCGTCACCTGCCCGTCGAAGTAGTTGCGCAGGATCTGTTTGAACTCCGCCTCGTTCGCCTCGATCACGGGGCGGTTCCACACCCGCGAGAAATAGCTTTCCGCCGTGTCTACGCTGACCCCCTCGGGCAACAGCCCCGCCGCGACGGCTCGATCCTTCAGAGGATCGAACACCTTGGCGCGAATCGAGGCCGCGGCTTGGGCAACCTCGGGAATGTCGCTGCGGTCGCCGCGGCGCATTGCTTGTCCCACAGCGTTATTGAACTCGGTGCGGGTCATGGCCACGCCGCGCTTGCGCATGGCCTGATAGGCCTCATTCATGTCCTCGACGGTCGAGCCGACGGCACCGCGGGTCCATTCCTTCATCGAGGTTTCCGCCGCGGCCTCGCCCTGCCCTTCGAGGTTGCGCTTCAAATAGACCGGGTTCTCCATCAGCTGCGATGCGATTTCCCGCACCGCGACAGACGGGCTGTGCAGGGTGCGCAGAAGCGGGTTGAGCCGCGCCGTGGCCTTCGCCGCCTTGCTGGCAGCCTTCCCCGCCACACCGAAATCGTCGAGGGTCACGGCGGGCGCCGCCGCCGCGCCAGCACTTTCCGGCTTGGCCATGATCGAAAGCTCGGCGTGCAAGGCATCCGTAGCGGCATCGAAATCAGGACGGGCGGCATCCTCCATGAGCTTCGATGCCGCCTTGTATTCCGAGCGTGACATGAACGCACCGGCCCCGGCACCAAGGAGCGCGCCCAGAACCACCGATCCGCCGATGGTCCATGCCGATTCCTCTGCCGTGCGGGTCTGCTGCGTCGCCTGCAATCCGGCCTCCTGGACCGCGGCGGAAACGCCGGCCGCCGCCCCGACGGATAGCGCCGACTTTGCGGCGGAATAGCCGATTTTGCCGCCGGTGCGCGCCAGAACGCCGCCGGGAAGGAGAGTGGGCAGGTCAATAAGGCTGGCGCCGAAGCCCAGAACCGTTCCCACCCAGCCAGACGCGTCGCTTATGCGGCGGTCCTTGATCTCCCGGTCGATATCAGACTTTATCGCGGCCGCGGCCTTGGCGTTGAACGCGCCCTCAAAGCGGTCCATGTGGTCCTCGTATCCGGCGATGTCGTCGAAGACGTTGTAGTTTCGGTCGATGTCATAGAAATCGCCCTGCGTCCTCGCCCACAGAGACTCGGACGCCAGCGCGGACCCGACCATGTTGCCCAGCCGCCACTCCGCACCGGCGGATTCTGCGAGGGATGGATCGAGGCCAAGCCCGGCAGGAAGCTTCGGCGTTCCAAGAACGGTATCGCGATCAATGGGCATGCTGCTCTCCCTGAAAATCAAAAGCTGACGGCGGCAGCGCCATAGAGCGGCGAGTTTTCCATGAGCTCCTTACCTTGCTCATGAAGTTTCATCAGCCGGTCACGCTCCTTCATTGCCTCGGCCTTCCGCGCCGCCAGGGCCTCGTCCTGCGACGGAGGCTCGGCATAGAACGGATGCTGCGCGCGCTGAACCTTACCCTCCCCATCCACGAACCAAAGCTCATAGCGCGGCGGGCGCCCGGCCTGCACATCGGCGGCCGTGTCATCGTATGCCTGGAGGAATACCGACTGAACGAACCCTTCTTCCGGCACGATCCCCTCCTCTGCGAGAGCCGCGCGCGCCTGCTCGCCGATATAATCGTGGGAGCCGTCGATACCGGGCGGATAGGTAACCTCGGGAGGCAAACGGGTGACGGCGCCAGAACCGGAAGGCAGGTATTTCGAGGGGCCGTAAAGCCGACGGAACCGCTCGTCGGCAAGCACCTTCGCCTTGTCCTGGTCGCCGCCAGCATCAAAAAGGGCCTGCTCCAGTATCTCGCCATACTCTGCGACCGCCGCAGATTTTTGCAGCTCATTTTCACCGAGGGCCGGCGCACGGCTGAAAATCCCGGGGTCGAATATCGCCCTGACGCTCTCTGGCGTCGCCGTGTCCTTGATCCATTTTTTGGCGCCCTCAGACTTCAATAGCGCATCTCGCTCGCGACGCTTCTGCGGGTCGTTCAGGTCCATGATCTGTTTGGCGGCCTCGTCCTGAGACAAGCCCAGCACGCCGGTCGAATGATTGAACATCGCCACCTTGTCGGCGATTTCCGACCCTCCCTCGCGCCGCCCGAAGGCAGCAGGATCGAGGGAATGCAGACGCGATGCCAGAATAAGGGCATCCTTCATATCCCCGGCGCTCTGGCCCGACAGGGCGGTTCGCAGCGCCCCCATGATCGGCGCAGGGACAAGGCCGGTCTGCTCGACGATCCCGGCCGCCAGCGCCCCCGCGTCGGCGCCGTCCGGCAGGCTGCTGGACATCTCGTTCCAGAGGTTATCGACGCGCTTCTTTCCGTCGGCGCTATAGCGGTCGATGCGCAACCCGCCCCCTTCCCCGAAGGCCAGCACATCTGCACGGGTCTGCTGAACGGTCTTGGTCTTTTCGTTGAACGAGTTCAGCAACGTGGCCTTGGTCCCGTCATCGACGCCCAGGTTCAGGATTTCCTGAGCGGTCAGTGTTGGGTCCGCGGTTGCGATCCTAAGCTTTACGTTGTTCTCGACTTCCTGAATCTGGGCCTTTGCGGCGGCCTGCTGCTTGGTCGACCAGGATGCGACGCCGCTGGCGGCCGTCTCGCGCACCTGCGCGGCGAGGTTGCCGGGAAGGGTGTTGATCGCAGAGGCGACCTGGGGGCTGAAACTGACGCCGCCGCCCGCCGACATGCGCTTGGCGAATTCCTCGTCGGACAGCTTGGCCAGTCCCTCCCAAGTCGAGCCCAAGCCCTTGCGAACCAGATCATAGCGCCCGGCATTGAGGTCGGCAGACAGGTCGCGCCCGGTATTGGCCTTGTAATCCTGCTGCGCCAGCCACCAGGCGCCGCGATCCTGATTGGCCGGCGAAAAGTCGTCGAAGCCATTGGCTCCCGCAACCCTATCCCATGTGCCCTGGACAAACTGGTAGCGTCCCGCGGCGGTCGTTGTGCCGCCCTGCCCCTTCCTCCGTGGATGGTCCCGCAGGTCGGAAAACTTCTCCCCGCCGTTCAGCGTCTGGTAATCTGGGCTTTCGGTGCCGGAGATGGTGCCGAGAAGCGCATATGCCTCGGGCGGCAGGTCGGTAGCGGCGAAGGTCCAGGAGTCGATCCTGCCCCCTGTCGCCTGTGCCGCTGCGATCGCATCCCGCCCCGCGGCCTCGCTGAGGGGGCCGACTAGCGCGCTGTGCAGGTTCATCAGATCGACGGCGGAAAACTTGTCCGCATTCGTCGCGACGAACTCGGCCGCCGCGACGGGATCGTTCTGCATCATGTTCAGGGACGTGAGGCGGTAGACCTCGGACTGAACCCGGCCCAGCTCCTCCTGCGTCTGTTCTGGAGACCAGCCTTGGCGTGCCGCTTTTTCCGCGACCTCGTTTCGCGCGATCTGCATGGAACGGTCCAGCAGTGCGGGGTTGAGAACCGCGTCATCGGCTGCCGCTTGGATGCGGGCGTCGGCCTGGCTGTCCAGATAGGTGATCCGCTCCCGCCCGGCGTGCTGGTCGATGTCGAGATTCGCGGACTGGAGTCGGCTATCGAGCGCGCGCTGCGCCATCTCCTTCGCGGCCGGGCTTAGCTCGCTCAACCGCTGGTCATAGGCACGTTGTAGGCCATCCATGGCCGCCTTGCGACGGGATAGAGCATCGCCGCCCTGGGCATAGAGATAGCCCTGCTCGGGGTCATAGAGCGTTTCCCTGACGGTCTTTGCGAACGCAGTATCCGCCGCCTTGGCGTCCGCCTCGTCCACGTCGGCCTGCCACTGGTCGAACATCTGACCGACATCTGCCAGGCCCCTGGCGACCTGCCCGAAACCGGACTGACGCGCCGCCACACCCACGGGTCGCTGCGCCTGCACAACCTCGCGGCGCTCATAGGTCGGAACCCTCATTGCCATCACGCATACCTCGGAGTTGCACGGTCACGCGCCCATTGGCTGTATTTCTCGCCCACCTTGGCGCCGGTCGACAGGATCGTGCTGGCTGCGCCCCAGCGCCCCTGCGACAAGGCATTGGCGCCCTCGGTGCGGCTGTTGGCCGCCATCTGTGAATAGTTGCCCGCCTGATTGCGGAAGTTCTGCCGGATGGCGAACGCATCGTCCTCGATGGCGGCCTTGGTGTCGTCCAGCATCTCGATGGCCGAGGCCGAGCTGACATCGACGCCGTTCGCTGCCATTGCGACGCGCTGCTGCGCCAGCACGGCCGCACCGGCCCGGCGCTTGCGCTCGGACTCGTCCTCGCCCTGGCGGATCGATTCCCGCGCCGCGGCTTCCTGCTGTTTCGCCGTGGCCTCGGCTGCGGCCTGCGCCGCTCGGCCCTGCTGGACCGCAGAATAAGCGCCGACCACGCCGGAGCCGATGCTGAACAGCGATCCCAGGCTGCTGAACAGCCCACCACCAGCTTGCGCGGCGGTCCCGAGTGCGGCCAATGCCGGAACGAAGCACATCAGGTCATCTCCATCTCGAAATGCAGGAAGCGATGCCCCTGCAACACCACCGTCTTTTCCGCGTCGAACCGGAAGCCGATCCAGCGGAGCCAGCGCCGCGCGACCAGATTCTCCTCGGCCACCAGGTTCCAGAGCCGGCGAAAGTCCTGCCCCAGCCACTCCACCCCGACCCGCGACCCAGCCACGAACTCGCGCCGCACCTGCGGCCGGTCCACGGCGCGCGTCGTCAGCGCCCAGGGGAAACCGGTGTCGGACATGGCCGTCGCCGCCTTCACCCCGAAGATACAGACCAGATCGCCATCCATGTATGCTGCGCGGGACCGGCGCGACCCGGCAACCAGCCGTAGCAGGTCGTCCCGCGCGTCGCCCGTCCCCATGCAGTCCAGCTCCAGGCGGTCTATGGGGCGCAGGCGCGGCAGCAGGGCGTCGATCACATCGGGCGTGACGGGCGCGACCGTGACCGCCATGTCAGTTCCTGCCGATGCTAAGCTCGACCGAGATGGCCAGCACCGTCATGGGCAGCGGATAGTCCTGCCGCAGCGTCACCGTTCCGTCGCGGTTCCATTGCGCCGGCACGGTCAATTCGTGCATCCCGGTCCAGAGCGGGATTTCCTCGGACAGATCGCCGCCGGTCTGCACCAGCTCGCTTTCCCGGCCGTCGTCGGTGACGACCTTGATGCCGCGGGTGTTCTCCATCTGGATCCGAACCGCGCTGACGCTGTGCGGCCGGCCCCGCGCCGATCCGACATCATCGAACTGGATTGCTGGGGGCAGAGTCTCCAGCTCAGCGGAGAAGGGTAGACCGACATGCACCTTTGCCGCGGCGTGCGGCAGGGTGACCGCGCCATCTTGCACCGTCAGGCCGGTGATCACGTCCCCGTCGGCCAAGGCGACGACCTCGCGCCCCTCCAGGTGATCCAACCCGGAAATCGTGGCGGCCGGTGCCCCGGCATAGGTGATGCCGCAATCCACGAAAAAGGCATCGGACGCCGTGGCAAAATCCCTGTCGTCGAACCGCTCGACATAGCGCCGCTGCTGGCCGTCCACCTCGCGCCGCACGATCAGATAGGTGGCGTCGCTGGCGCCCTCGGGGATGCAGGCCACGCTTTCGACCGCGCCGTCGATATCCATCTCGGTCCACGCCCAGACCTGATGCTCGCGCTTGTAGGTCAGCGCCAGCAGCTTGCCATTGTCCAAGGCCACCCAGATGATCGACCAGGGGTTCTTGGCCATGGCCCAGCTGACGATGCGTCGGCCTTGAAGGAAATGCGAAGCGAAAATGGTCAGATCGTTGCCAGAATATCCGTCGCTCTCGTAGGTATAGCGCAGATCGCGCACGCCGCGCCCGGAACGGTCCACAAACAGGACCGTGTCATCCGCCACCAGCGGCTTGACCGCCGCGCTTCCGATATAGCCGTGCTGCGTCACGATGGGGTTAAGCGCATCGAACCCGCCATCCGGCCCCGTCACCGAAAATTCGCCCGCGCTGGTGAACACCAGCAATTCGCGCAGCTGGAGCATCGCGCGGATGCGGTTCAGCTGCTCGCCGGCCATGTCGAACTCCGCCCGGTCGGATGAGGTCATGTTCTGCGACCGCGTGAAGTTCAGGTAATCCGCGACGCGCGAAAGCCAGATCGTCTCCGGTTGCTCGTCGCTCGCGCCGAAGGCCAGGCGCTGCTGGTAGATCGAGACGACGGAGGGGTACTTGCCGGCTTCGTCGAAAAGATCCGCCTGGACCGGCGGTGTAACGGTCGTGTCCGGCGAGATATTGTCATCCCGGAAAACCAGCAAGGTAGTGAACCCGATGTAGCCCGGAACACCGTTTCGCATCCGATAGACTCGATACTCCGACGCGCCGGGGACCGAGGTATATTCTATCTGGTTCCAGGCTCCCTGCTCCCCTAGATAGCCCGCGTTTTCCACCAGTCCCACCGGCGAAGGGAAGCCTTCGACACCATCCACCACGGCGGAAACTCGATACCGATAAATGTCGCTACCGCTGCCGCTCGACGTGCCGGAAGTGATGGTGGGGCTCGGCACCGTCGGGTTGATCGGAACCGTGGCGATGCTCCAATCCGTTTCGCCATTGCGCATGATCCGCCGCGGCGCGACCTCACGGTGCGCGGTAAAGATCACATCGACCGATTGCACAGCATCCAGCGCCTGGGCCTGGTCCGCGGTCCAGGGCGTCGCGATGGTGTAATCCGCCCCCCCGGATTGCAGCCGCGCGCCGTTCTTCACGAACCCCATCTCGTTCTCGCCCAGGATCAGCACCGAGGCGTCATCCGCCTCGCGCACGAAGGGCAGAAGCCGGTGGCGATATGTGCTGTCCATGACCTCGCAGACGAAGCGCAGGCCGGGCCGGTTGCTGACGCCGCCATGGGCGTAGACAAAGCAGTTGCGGCCCTTGCGCAGGGCTGTGTCATAGCGCGCCAGGTCGATGCGGCCCCACAGCGCCGGACCAAGGACGCCAGAGGCGAAGGAGGGCTGGATCCGAGCGGCGGGCATCAGAATCCCCTCACGGTCAGTTGCATGGGATAGAAGGTCTGCTCGGTAGACGGCCGGCTGTTGAAGTCCATCGTCATCGCCTGGTTCAGCAACTCCTCGGCCTCGCGCTTGGCGCCCGTGACCTTGGCGGCGTCACGGGTGATCGGCATCGCTATGGCGGCGGCCAGATGCGCGGCGAGGGCATCAGCGAAGCCAGAGGAAAATATGGTCGGATCGATCACATCTCGGGTGTATTCGATCACGGCCCCCGGCACGTCGGAATAGATCGAATCCGCCGTCACCTCGCGCAGCGTGTCGGGCGACTGGCCCATCTGCATCGCCATGCGCGCCGCGGTCGGGTCGTTCACCCAGCGTATCGCCGCCATGTGTCCGGGCCGGGCGTAGCGATAGGACCACGCGCCGGCCCGGTCGTTCAGCGTCTCCTCGACCAGCTTTTCGCGGCGCGAGGCAAAGACCCAGGGCCAGCGTTCCAGCAGCGACCGGCGGATGCGGTCATAGTGCAGCTTGCACTGCTCGGCCTCGGGCGAGGTTTCCTCGAATGCCGTGATGGTCCTGGAGCCGAGATAGGTGGTCAGCGCGACATTGCAGATGGCGATGGCGGATTGCATCGTGGGCTCCGGTTATCTCGGGTCGATCCACAGCCCCGCCGCCTGGAGGGCGATCACGGCGGCGGCATAGTTCATGGCGAGGATGATGAGCATGGTGGCCTCCATGGAGAGCCCGGCCCCGCGACAGGACCGGGCGGCCGATCAGTCGGCGTTCAGCTTCTCGGTGATGCGCTCGATCATCGTCTCGCGCTTCATTGCGTGGTGCGGCTTCTCGCCCATGACTGTCTCATAATGGGCACGCAGCACCTCGTCCGGCATGTCCGCCATGTCCACGGCACCGCCCGCCGCCTCGGGCTCCGGCGACTGCCCCGTCGCCTCGCGGACCTCGGCCTTGGTGGCCTCGCGCATCCAGCGTTCGGAGAACAGGCCCGCCTCGATGCGAAACGGGCCGTCCTGGGGCTCGTGCCAAAGCCGGTCGGGAGACTGCCCCCGCGACTTGGCCACGACCCACATCTTGCGCTCATCAGCCATTGGTCTGGAGCCCCGCAGCGATGCCAGCCGTGATCTTGCCCGCAGTGGGCGTGCCGACCACGACGTAGTTCAGCCGCATGTAGCGCTGATCCGCGCCGAACGGGATGACCGGCACGGGGAACTTGTAGCCCGCCTTGAGATCGGCGACCGCGACGGCCGGCGAGGACGCGACGACCTTCGGGCTGGCGAAGGTATTTTCCGTCGCGGTCTGCACCTGCACCGTGACGCTAGTGCCGCCGTCGAAGTCCTCCACGACCTGCACCAGCAGCGGAACGTCGTAATTGCCGCCGATGTCGCGGGTCAGCTTTACCGGGGACAGCACCGGCTGCGCCGTGTCGCCCAGGTCGATGTGGTTCGTCGAAACGGCCGTGGCGGTCAGGGCCTGCGCGTCCGAGAACAGGTTTTGTGCGTCGAGATGCATGGCATCCTCCATGTCGAGATTATGGTGACGCCCGGCCCTGCGCGGACCGGGCCTGTTCTTACGGGAAGGTAATCGCCGCCTCGGCGTTGCTGATCGCGTCCAGTCGGCGCACCGGCATGTCGCCCCACATGGTGACGCGCTCGCCGGCGACTTCCTCGACGCGCAGCTGGACGTTCTTCTTGTTCAGGGCCTGCTTGCGCAGGAACTTCGCCACGGTGCGGCCGACATAGATGACGGTCTTGCCCTCGACCAGGTTGCCCTTGCTGTCGATACCCACGCGGCTCGCCGTGTCGATCATCTCCTCGGCGTCGATCATCAGATCCAGGAGGTCCGCGCCGGTTGCCGCGTCCTTGGTCAGCGCCGACACGTCGATGTTGCAGATCCGCGCGTTGCCGCGCCAATCGCCCACCGACAGGCCCATGTCCCATTTAAGGTGATCGACCAGGGCGCGGAACTTTCCGCTGCCATCCTGCGCATCCCAGAGCTGGGCGCCCATGTCCTTGTGAGACAGGCCGGCTGCCGAGCCCTTGGGATACAGCAACGTGGTGGCGCGAGGCCCCCAGGTCACGAACCAGATCGAGGTGTTGTCGGAACCCGTGCCGCCGGCATTGATCAGCTGGCGGCCCGAAGCCACGGCGGGATCGTCGTAACGCACGTCCAGCCCCATGAACCCGTCGGGGGTCACGGCGGTCGAGCCATAGATCATGTTGCGGGCCATGAACTGGTTGAAGCCCTCGATAAGGCCCGACATCTCGGACGCGCGAAACGCCGCCTCGTTGCCGTTCAGCTTGGCCAGCGCCTCGTCCACGACCGAGAACTCCTCAGCCATGCCGGTCGTGTCCACGACCTTTGCGGTGGTGGTCTTGCCCTGCTTGACGCCGGCGTTGTAGCGGCGCCATGCCGGCTCGGGAATGCCCGTGCGGATGACGTGCTGGTGCTTGGTGCCGTCGTTGCACTCGGTGAACACCGCATCCTTGAGGATCGGGTTCGATTTCTCGGCAAGCTCGATGATGTTGGCGATCTTGCCGTCCGGGTCGGTGCGCGACAGAATATCGACAAGGCCCGGATTCTTCACGTTCAGCTCGGCCATGGGTTAGTCCTTTCCGTTGCCGTTGCCATAGAGTGCGTCGGCGAAACTGCGACGCGTCGAAGTGCCTGCCTGGCCGGTGACGATGGCGGTATCCGCCACCATCTGCCCCACCTTCCAGAAGGCGCGCACAACGTCCGGGTGGCTTCCCAGCCCCGTATCGTCGAGCATCTTACGGAGTTCGGGAGATCCGACCGCCTCCAGGCCCTTCACGGCCGTGGCGACATTGGCGTCGTATTTCTCGCCTCCGAACTCGGCATCCTTGCGCAGGTCGCCGGCCCAGGCATCCAGCTGGGCATTCCGCTGCTCCAGCATCTGTTTCTGGGCATCGCCCGCGACACGCGCCTGCCGCATCGCCGCTTCGGTCAGCGCCTCGCGCGCCGTGGCGTTCGGATTGGCCTTGAGCCAGGCGTCCATGTCGCCAGCGAAGGCATCGAAATCGGCCTGGAATGCCTCGGCCCCTTCCGGCGCGGCAAGCGAGAAGGCTTCTGCGCCCGCTTCGGCGTCGCCGGCCTTTTCGGCATCCTTGCCCTCGGCGGCCTCTTGCTCGGCGGCCGCGGCGGCATCCGTCACATTGGCGTCGTCCCCTTCGGCGGCGGTCGCCGCGGCGGCTTCGGTGGTGTCGGTCGAGGCATTGGCTTCCTCACTCATCAGCTTGTTCCTTTTCGACTTGCTGTTCTGCGGCGAGCTGAATGCGGTCCATCAGCTCGGCATGCTCGATCTGCATGGCGGCGAAGGTGCGCACGTCATGCGGGAAGATGCGTTCGTTCAGGATCATCAGCCCGACCTCGCGCTGGCCGGCCCGCAGGCCGTCCAGGTCGGTGCCGAGGTGCGTCTGCGCGAACAGGTGGCAGCGTTCGAGGATCGACCACATGACCAGACGACCCTCGCGGGTGCGCAGCACGGCGTCCCACGCCTGCCGGACCTCCAGCGCCCGGCGCTCCGCGATGATTTCCGCGATCCGCTCGGTCATAGCGCCGCCCCCCGTTGCAGGGCGTCGATGCCGTTCAGGTTGGCCTCGCTGAGCAGCTTGGCTGCGCCCGCCATCGGCTCTGCGGCCGCCACTGCCTGGGCTTGCGCAGCGGCGCGCGCCTTGGCGTCGCGGACCTCGCGCAGCTCGTCGGGCGACAGCAGGATGCCGGGCGGGCCGCCAACCTGGTCCGCGAACTCGCGCATCATCTGCTCGCCGTCGATCATGTCGATCACGTCGGGCTTGATCTGCGCCAGCGTGCCGGCGAATCCGATGGTCCGTTCGATCGCACCGATCCCGATGGCTTTCTGCGCCTGGGCCAGCAGCGAGATGTATTCGACCTTGATCGGCTGGCCCACGATACCCTCGGGCGCCTCGGGCAGAATGTCGGCCTCCTGCATATAGGCGAACGTCGCCTCGATCAGAGGTTGCAGAAGCTCATGGTCCAGGCTTTCCAGAACCGGGCCCAGGGCCATCAGCTTTTCCTCGTGCCGCTCGGCAATCTCGCGCGCCGTGATCTGGCTGCGACCGTCCAGCGCCAGCGCGGTCATCTGGAACAGATCCTTGTAGAACGCGACCTCGACCCGGCGCTGCGTTTCCTGGATGTCGAGCAGCAGGCCCTGGATATCCGGCCTGACTTCATAGGCCGGCTTGATGCCGCCGGTGGAAAGATCGGTGGTCGCCATGGCCGTGAAGCCGCCTGGCACGTTCTTGAAAAACATCGCGCCCTGCGTCGGCCCGCCGATCAGCGGCGGGTTGTGCATCTTCTGGATCGCGATGGCCTTCTGTTCCTGCGACACCTGCAACGAGCGGGCGTCGCCGAGGGCGACCATGCCGGGAGACGACGCCGACCAAGCCTCGCCCTCAACCTGTTCCCAGCGCGGCGCCAGAAGCGGCTTGACGCGGTGCCCGCCGATCTGGAGGAACTGACCGCCGGGCGCATCCTTTTCCCAATAGATCGAAGCCCAAGCTCTGCCGCTGGCCTGCATGGCCTTCGGGTCGCCATCGGCGCGCTTGTCGATCATGTGGCATATGGTGAAGGTCTGGTAATACTCGCCCGTGTCCCAGGCGCGCTTGACGTGCTGCGACACGCCATCCAGCCCCCAGGTTTCGACGATGCCACGCACCGGCATCTTGATCTCGCGGTAAAGCGCGGTGACGCGGCCGTTGCCGTCCTCGCCCAGCCGGAAGCGCCCGACCTGGAGATTGTGGCCGCGCACCACGTCCTCGAAATCCGGGACGATCAGGTTGGCCGCGGTGCCGTAGAGGCCCAAGTCGCCATAGGTGCTGTCGAGCATGCGGTAGATGTTCGACCCGCGCATGACCTCATACATCCGGCGCTGGACTTCGTGCAGCCAGTCCTTGACCTCGAACTCGGCCTCGTCGGCCGTCGAGCCGCGCAGGCCCAGGCGGAACCAGGGGCGCGACGGCGAGGTGACGCCCGACATCAGCCCGGCGCGCAGCGTGCGCAGGGCCATCTGGGCGGTGTTGTCGAGAATGCGCTTGTTGATCGAGGAATCGCTGCGCCGCTCGTTCGCCTCGAACCGCCCGCGCGTCGGCTGGATCGCATCCCGCAACTCGCGGAAATGCGCCTGCCAATAGTCGAACTCCTGATTCATCGCCTGCCGGCGATAGTCCAGGGTCTTGCGCAGTTGCTGGTTGACGACGGCGGGCATGGACGATCAGGCCCCCAAGATGGTCTTTTTACCGTCGGGCGCGTAGCTCTGCCCGGCGGTGTCGGTCAGGATGGTGCCCTGCCGGCCCGATTTGGACCGGGGGCGCGAGGCGGTGTTGAACACCGGAGCCTTGCTGGCCTGGTATTGTGTCGGTTCAGGAACGTCCGGGCTTCCGCACATGATGACCTCTCGTTTTCGTCGAGGGCATCATGCGAGGCTGGCAGCGGGTGATATATGTTGGCCTAACGCCAATCCCGCACGAGGCGGGTTGAGCGGGTCAGGCATGCCGCCTCCTGTCAGGGGGTTAGACCGTGGTTCCCGTTGCATCGACCCAGGCGGTGCCGTTCCACCAGATCGGCTTGCCCAGCGTTGTATCGGCGTATTGCTGCCACAGGTAAGGGCTTCCGGGCCTGCCCCCTGTCCCGCCGGAATTAACTATATTGATAAATCGCCACGGAGACCACGCGCTTCCGTTGTTCCAGCGGGCTGCAATTTTTGGATCAAGCGACCCATCAACGGCATAGGCAATCTGCCAATAAACGCCCGTAGTGTTCAGCTTCAAATCGACAATATATGTGCTACTGTCTGGTTTATTGGCGGTCGCTCCTGTTGCGCGGACGCAGCGACGGAAAACGGACACCGTGTCAAGGTCGCTGGCTACTGGGGGCTGGACAGTGCCGCTCAACGCACCGTGTCCGGTCAGCATAACCTTGCCATTGCTGGCATCAGTGTTGCTGGATACGACCCCGGCCCCGCCGTATTCGCTGGCCTCGACCCTACCGAAGCGCGACGGGAACAGGCCCTTACCACGCTCCGATCCGAATGCCGAAATCATGCTGGACGCGCCATTCGGCCCGAGGCGCAGCGCCATCTGGTTGCCCTGCGGGAAATTGGCCGAGGGCGGCGTCAGGCCCCAGGTAATTTCCGCATAGACCTGTGCAGCCGGGATGGTCGGGGAGATATAGGCGCAGGCGCGGCCATCGTCGTCTGGATATTGGGTCAACTTGCCCCGCAGATCGACCATCATCTGATCGCCCACGAAAATGGCATTGCCCCAGCGCGGAGTATGGCCGGTTTGTTCCAGCGATCCGTCCAGGATGACGCCGCGCGCGTGGCCGAACACGACCCCAGCAGCGGTGCCACCGAAGTTGTTGTAATCGGTGCTGCTGCCATGGAGCTTGGTGTTACCGAACACCATCAGACCGACACTGCCCATTATGACTGGGATGCTGGACAGGAATGTGCCCGGCGAGCATTCGCAGCGCAAATCGTGAATGCCGATGTTGTCCGACCTGCCAATATTAAGGTCGTCGTCGAAACTGTCGGCCCAGATCATCGGGCTGAACACAATCAGGCGGCCGGTGAAATCATCCCTGATCGTGTCGGCAATCGTGATCGTGTCGCCAGAATGACCGACGATCTGCGTCGAGAGGACGCCCCGGTTGCCACCGCGTCCCTGCGCGTTGGCCTCGATGATGGAGATGTAGCGCCCCGTCAGGTCTCCGGTGAGGGTGGCGGTCATCTCCACCGTGTTGGTCCCGGCCAGTCCCGAACCCCGGATCGCCTCGAAGGAAGCGCGCACACCAGTCTTGTCAACTTGCGGAGCAACGGCCAGGGTGATCTGCGTCGGGCTGTCCACGCTGTCGATGACGGACCAGTGATTGAGCCGCGTGTTCTGATCGCTTAGACCGGCAGCAGCTAGGCAGAATTGCCGCCCGACATGATCTGCGGTGAATATCGGATGGCTGGCCGTCACCACCGCGCCGACGTTTGAAAACGTGACGTTGGATGCGATATGCCCCCACTCGCCGCCAAACTCGGTTGGCTCATACCCTGTCCGGGTGACAGTAACCCGGTTGAAATGGCCGTTCATCACGCCATCGAACATGATGCCATGGTTCAGCAGGCTGCGGACGACCAGACCGTCAACGCGCGGCTCGGTCACGAGTTTTATCTTGACGCCCACAGGATCGGTGGCCAGAGAAGTTTCTCCGGTCAGCGTGATGGTCCCTAAAATCTCCGGGAAGAAAGCGTTGCCGCCCTTTTGCTCCCACCGGAACATGACCTTGGGCACCGGATAGGTGATGCCGCGCTCGGCATATAGCCCCGAGGTGCGAACCGCCGCCCGGCCAACCCAGTTTTTGCACTGGAAATCAACGCCAGACCCGCGAATGACCGCCTTACATCTACCGTTCGCCGCGCCGGTCATATCCCATAGTTTCTGCGCGAAATGCTCGGAGAACAGTTCATCGCACACCGCGATGGTGACGGGCGGATAGACGAGTTCGCCATGCCGGTCATTCGCCGCTGACCACCAATTGATGAAATCGTTGTGCATGGCCTGCACGGCCATCGTGTTGGCGATTTCGTTTTGGGATGCTATGTCGCCAGCCAGAACCGCGTCATATTCCGCCGGAGACAGGAAGATCGCCAAGTAGTCAACCAACTGCCACCGACCGAAGTCGCGCCGCGCCTGCACCTGCTTCGCCTCCGTCGCCTTGGCGTCGGCGGCGGTGGCTTTGTTGTCGGCCGTGACTGCCTTGGCGTCTGCCGTCGCGGCGGCGCCGGCTGCGGCGGTTGCGACAGCCTGGGCCGATGCCGTCGCCACCTTGAGCGCGGCCGAATCCAGCGTGGCGAACTCGGGAACGACCTTGAGCAGAGTCACCGACACAGCGACGCCCGCGCCCCTGGCCCAGATGATTTCTGCCCCTTTGACCGGCCACATCATCGAACCGTTGAGCGAGTGTCCGCTGGCCACATCGCCGCGGGGCGGCTCGCCATCTGCGACGGCCAACTGGACCGCGCCATAGGCGTCGATCATCGCCATGGCCTCTCGGCCTTTTGCCTCTGCGATCTTGACCCAGCCAGAGGACAGGATGATGCGTTTCGTCGCGCTGGCCATCAGGTCACCGTCAAGTTGGTCGGGGTTGCGGCGCTGGCCCAGAGGTGCTGGGCGGCGACCAGGGGCAGATCGGTCTTGCCGGTGACGCGGTGGCCGGTCTGCGGAGGGATGTCGGGCGGGATGGATTTTGCGCCCACCGTGACGGCCAGGTTGAACTGCCCCGCGCCCTCGATCTTGACAACCTGTCCGTCAGCGCGCCCGCTGGCGATGCGCGTCCAGGAATTGCCCACCGTGAAGTTCTGCGTCGTCGCCATGGCCCGCCCGTCGTTGGTCAGGCGCAGGATATGGGCGGCGCTGGGGGCGATATATGTTGAGGGTCAGCCCCAGACCGGATGCCATTCCTCCTGCGCGCGGGCCTCTTGCTGGCGCTGGATCGAGCGCGGCACCACGGGATAGGCGAAGGTCAGCGCCAGCGCGTCTGCCTCGTCCGGGCTGGCCACGCCGCGCTTCTTCATGTCCGATTTCTTCTCCAGCTCAATCGCGTTCTGCACATCGAAGCTGTAAAGAGGCCCGGTCAGGTCCATCTCAAGGTCGCGGCTGTCGGGGATGCAGCCGCCCGAGCGCAGCCACTCGCGCATGGTCGCCCACATCTGCGCGCGCTTGTTCCGGCATTTCGGCACGCCCTCAATGGCGCGATCAGCCTTGCCGCCGAAGTTCACGCCGACGACGCTGTATCCCATCTGCCGGCAACGGTCGATCACGCCACCGCCCACGCCGCCCTCGTCGATGAACACGGCATCAGGGTGCAGCCGGTCAATCTCGGCCATGACGCGCGCCGCGACCGCCATGGTATCGGCGCCCTTCATGATGATCGGCGGCTCGGTCTTGGCGTCCCTTCCTCGTCGCGCCCAGATCACGCTGCGGTCATCCCCGAAGCGCGCAACGTCCACGCCCAGCACTAGCTCGTCGCCGATGGTCGGGTTCGGCTCACGCGCCATCGCCTCGCGCACCAGACCGCCGCCGATGAACTGCATGTCGGATTCGGCCTCGTAATCGCCTTCCCAGATGTGGCGATAGCGGGCCTCGTCGCCGGCGAGGTCAAGCAGACGTTCCTCCTCCAGCTCGGGGCCGCGGAAGGGGTTGTCGCGCCAGTTGGCCTCCACCACCGTGCGGCTGTCCTCAAAGCGCGGGTCCTGGCGCATCATCACGTCCACAGGGTCGGAGCGCAGGCGGGGGTTGTAGGTGAACCAGATCTGCGACCCCGGCTTGCGCAGCGTCGGGCGCAGCATGTCGAGCGGCCCCTGCCCCGCGGTCGCGGCTTCCTCCCACCAAGCGATGTCGAAGCCCTCAAGAGACTTGATGTTCTCGGCGTTGAACTCGTTCATCCCGTTGAATGCGATGATGCCGTTGCCCGGCGTCCTGATGATCCGATCCGATTCCACCGGCCTGATAGCCTCTGCTACCCCGAGACGGGCCGCCGTCTCGACCAGCAGCTTGAACACCGACTGGTCGAGGGATTTTTGCACGTCGCGCAGGCAGATCGACGAAAGGCCGGGCTCCGTCAGGTGGCGCACGATCATGTGCATGGCCCGGTCCCAGGACTTGCCCGACCCGCGCCCGCCCCAGGCGCACAGATACCGCCGCTTCGACTTCCAGAGCGGGGCAAAGACCTTGGGCGGGCGAACGTCGAGGATCATGCGTCAGGATACCCGACATTGCGGCAGGATTGGATTACCTCGTCCACCAGCAGGATATTCTCGTCTATTTTTTGCTGACACCGACCGCGCGGAAATAAATCGGAAAGATCAGTCATGGAGGATCGCAGGTCTAGGGCGCGCCTCATCTTTTCGCGCGCCTCATCCGGGGACAGCATTCCCGCGCTGAGGCGCCGCAATAACGCCCTGCACCGAATGCGGGTGAGGATAATCATCACCGTGATCAGAGGCCATAGGATAATCATTCCTCGTCCCCCACGAATTTCACCTCGACGCGCTCGATCTGCACGCGGCCGTTGATGTCCAGATCCAGCTTGTCCCCGTATTTTTTCGGCTGTCGCTTGCCGGCCGTCCATTTCAGCGCGTCGATGGCCGCACGGGCTGCCTGAGGGTCCAGCTTGCCCGCCAGCACGCGGTCCACGATGTCGCCGATCTTGTCAGCGTCGGCGTCTGCTTGAGCTTCGCGCGCGCGCGCGTAATTGGCCTGGAAATCTGGGTCAGCAGCCAGCCACTTCATCACGGTCGTATACCCCGGCATGCCCTTCTTGCGCAGGTGCTGGAGCAGGCTTGATCCGCTTGCGATGGCCTCGCAGATGCCGGCCTTGTGCTTGGCTATTTCATCGACGCTGTAGGCCATGATTACACCCCTCCGTCATGAAGCTGCGCGACCTCCTTGCGACATGCTGAGCACATCCGCAGGCCGTGATCTATGTTGGCCGACACGCCGCACCGCATGCAGCGCCGCACGGGCCGCAGGACACGCCCCGCATCGGGTTTCAGCACCCCGGCGTCGCGCATGAGCCTCGCCGCGGCGAGCGAGCCGTATTTGTTCGAGATGCGGGCGCGCAGGCTGTTGTGCGTCACGCCGTGCATGCGGGCGGCCTCGGCATAGGTCGCGTCCGGCGTCGCGATGATCCATGCCTCGGCGTCGTCGATGGGTCCGGTCTTGTAGGGCGGCGCCATGGTGGTCATGCTCCTGCTGCGGCTTCTAGGGCTTGAAGGCGCGATACGATTTCCCGCCTTCTGGCGAACGCTGCATCACTGTTGCTGCCCCGCAGCGCGCCAAGTTCTGTCACGAGGGCCTGCCGCTCAGCCTCGGCATTCGGGTCGGCAAGGGGCCCATTCGGCTTTGATCCCAGTTGCGCCGATGCTGGATCCCGTCGCTTTGCAGCTGCCAGTTCGCCCATACCTGCGGTGAACCACGACCACCTGTTCGGGAAGAACCCCGGAACCTTGGCCCGCTGCTTGTCGAGCATTTCGCGGATCTTCCCGTCCTGTTCCGCCCTGGTAAGCCCAAGAGCGTCCCACTTCGGCAGCTCAGCCATGTCGGTCGTCTGTCCCGTGAACCTGCCATCCGGCCGGATCACACCGTCAAGTCCCATAAGGCGCAGAACCTCGTCCCTTCGCCTTGACCGCTCGTCGGCGACGACAGCCTCGCGCGCAGTCGTTGATGGTTCCTTGATGGTTCCTTGATGGTTCGGCGGAACCAGGGTTCCGGGTTTTGTGTCGCCACGTTCCGGGTTTTGTGTCGCCACATTCCCGGTTTCTCGTTCCGGGTTTCTCTTTCCCGGAATGTCATTCCCGGTTTCTCGTTCCGGGTTATTGCCCATCAGGACGCGGTAACGGGACTTCCCGCCGCGACCTCCGCCAATCTTGACGGCGATCCATCCTCCGGCCTCCAGGCGCCGGACAATGCCCCTAGCCCCGCGTTCGGTGACGCATGCCTTGGTGGCGATTCCGATCATGCTGGGATAGCACCAGCCAAGATCGTCGGCGTGGTCTGCTATGGCAAGCAGGACCAGCCTTTCTGTCGGATCGGTCGGGCCGTTCTTCCAGACCCATGCCATTGCCTCGACGCTCATCCGTAATCGTCCCCCCAGACGCTGTTGGTCGCGAGGGCGCAGCGGCAGCGCGCGGTGCCCGTCTCGCCCATCCGCTGCTTGGCGACGATCACCTCCAATTTTCCGCGCGCGGCATCCATCTCCGCTGCCCACTTGCAGATGTCGTCGGGCGCGGCCTCAGGTGCGGGCTCTCGCTGTGCGATGTAGTATTCCGGCCGGTAGCAGAACAGGATGTTGTCGGCGTCTTGCTCAAGCTGGCCGGATTCGCGCAGGTCGGACATGACGGGCCTTTTGTCGTCGCGGCTCTCGATGGCACGAGAAAGCTGCGACAAGGCTATGACCGGGATATTCAGGGATACGGCCATCCCCTTGAGGGCGAGCGAGATAGCGGTGATCTGCTCGTATCTGGACTTTCCTGGCGCGGTCATCAGCTGGGCATAGTCCACGATCAGCAACTTAAGGTCGGTGGTTCTGGCAATCTGGCGAACACCTGAAACCATGGCGCCGATGTCGGAGAATTGGCGGGGTAGGAAGTATATCGGCAGATCGCCCAAGCCGCGCGATTGCTCGTAGAGCGTGCGCATCTGATCCTCGGTAAGCGCGCCGCGCCGCATGTCGATGTAAGGCACGGCAGAACCCGACGCTGCCGATGCTTCGGACAGCGCGCGCATAGCCATGGCCTCTGGCGTCATCTCCAGTGACGCGATAGCCACCCCCTGTCCCGCGCGCGCAACGTTCAGCGCTATGGACAGCGATACCGCAGACTTGCCCATGGCTGGACGGCCGCCAAGGATGGTCAGTTCTCCGGGGAAAAAACCGGGGATGATGCTGTCCAGCGTCGAGATGCCCGACTTGACCAGGTGCGAGTAATCGCCCCGATAGGCCATGAGCGTCTGGTCCATCGACTGAGTGACGGCGCGCAGCATGGACATCGGGCCAGCGCTGTCTCCGATCTGGCTGGAAGCCAGCATGGCGGTTTCGAGCCGCGCCGCCACATCCGCGGCCTTCATGTCGCCCCGCGCCAGCGATGCGGTCGCCTCGGAAATAGCCGCCTGTATCTGCCGCTTGCGAGCTAGTTCGGCCAAGGCCTCTGCATATCCCTTGACGGACGCGGGACCGATCGAAGCCGCAGCAAGACGGACCAGGTAGCGCCCGCCCCCTAGCACTTTCAGCCCCTCGTGATCCACCATCGTCAACCCGACCGTGACCGGATCGGCCAGAACGCCCGCGCGGTTCTTCTCGATAAGGGTGGTGAATATCTCGGCATGGACCGGGTCAAAGAACAGATCGGCGCCGCCGAGACGGTCGACCTGTCCGGCCAGTTCAGGCGCCAGCAGAAGGGCACCAAGGATCTGCTGCTCAGCCTCGACCGAGAACATGGCCGGTGCCTCATCTCGGATAGGGGTAACGGTATTCATTCCGCTGCCTCCGGTTTTTGGTTGGTGGATTTTTCCAGAAGCTCGCGCGCCAGATCGCCTATGCTGCGGAACGGTGCGGGCGGCCGCTGGGGTTTCTGTTCAGCCATCAAACCACCTCCACCTCGACGATCACCGCGCCCGCCTTGCACCGCTCGCCGCGGATCGGCTCTTGCAGCTTGATCCTGCCGTCATCGATGCGCAGCACCGCCGCCAGCGCGTCCCGGGCGCCCTTGTTCGCGGTCACGACATTGTCGTCGTCGACGGTGGTGACGGTGCTGGGCGGGCAGTAGATCAGCGTCATGCGCAGCTCTGCGTCGGCCGGGATGCGGGCCTTGTGCCAGCCGGCCTCGCGCGCCAGGGCATCGGTCACGCGGCGCTGCGCCTTGACCAGCTTCGCCCGCTTGCGCCAGTGCAGGCGACTGTTGGCGGAAAGCTCGCTGGTCTTTGCCCATGGGAGGGTGACGCGGAGAATCATGACCTGGCCCTCACCACTGCCGGGAAACGGTTCTGCGCGTCGAATCTGAACCACGCCGCGTTATCCTTGCCGGGCGTGCCGTTGCCGAGCCACGAGACGCGACCGATAGGCACGATGTCGCTGCACTGGTCGATCAGGCGGCCGAAATAGCCGTTGGCGGCGAAGTCCCAGGGGAGCAGCACCCAGGCCGGCGCGATGCCGATCAGGTGCTTGATGATGGATAGCGCCGGGTCGCCCTTTCCGCCGGTGACAGGCCAGGGAACATTCGTCACCCACAGGTCGACATCATCCGCCGCCTTGATATCGGCCACGGCCATCGCCTCAATGCCCGGCCCCTGCGGCTCCAGGTCAGATACCCAGACGCAGCGGCCCGCTGGCCACAGATCCCGCAGGTGCCCGATCAGCGCCCCATCGCCTGCGCAGGGCTCGCCATAGCGGGCCCGTGGCGGCAGATACGGGACGAGCGGCACCACCGCTTCGCGGGGCGTCGGCCAGAAGCCACGCGGGCGCTGGGGAAGGCCGGGGGTTCGCTTGCTCATCAGCTCAGATTCCCAGCCTCGCGCGATAGCTGGACCGCAGGCTTATCCCAGCCGCCCCCCCCCATTCGCCCTTCCTGACGATGGCGCCGAGGTCGCGCACCAGGCCCTTTGGATAACCCTTGCGCTTAGCTGCGCTGGTCGCGTCCTTCTGGGCGTCGCTGTAGGGTTCTCCGACGACATAGCCATCGGCATAGAGCCGCGCGAAATGCTCCAGCTCGCGCTCGGTGGCGTCCCAGAGGCGATCCTTGACCGCCAGATCCTCGGCCGTTTCCTTGAACTTCATCTCAGGCCCTCCGATTGGTTGACGGGCCATCCGCCGCGGCTTGGAGGCGCCCAAGCGCCATCGCCAGCCGTTGGCGAATACCCTGTGTCTCGAATGATTTCGGTGCGCGGCACGGGCATTCCGCGAGCGCGACGCGCAGGCCGTGAACCTCGGCCAAGGGTATGCGGATGACGGCATGGCCATCCTCGACGCGGACGGAGGCGGTCATTGCGCCGCCCTCCACGGATACTCTGCACGCATCTCGGCGGGGGTCATCTCACCACTTTCCGCCAGATCGGCCACCGCTACCCGCCGCGCGGCAACCCGCACGCTTTCCTTCGTCACACCCAGCGATACGGCTATCTGCCCAAGAGACTCTCCGTTGCGAGCGCGGCGAAGAATATCCAACAGGCGCTCATCGTCGCGCCGTCCACACGCATTGAACGCCATCACGCCGCCTCCAGCAGCGTCAGCGCCCGATCCACGGAGATGTTGAGCGCCTCGGCGATGTCGGCCAGCGAATAGCCCTGCCCTCGCAGGATGCCGACCATCTCGCGCCGCGCCCGGTCGGCGGGCTTGAGCCGCGCCACCTTCGGCTCCGCCTGGGCCTGGGCCAGTTCCTCGACCCGGACGACCATCGCGCCGGGATAGGGGGTCACTGCCCGCGCCATCGCGGCTTTCTTGTCCGATGCCCGGATGACGTGGCTGATGCGCCCGCCGGCCGCCGTCTCGACGGTGATCTGGAATTTTTGGGGTGATCGGTCAGTCATCAGAGAGTTCCCCGGAAAGTTTTCCCAAACGATGGCGGGCCGAAGCCTGCCACCAGCGCCCGAAGGCGCGGACGTGAGTTGCCGCGACGATCTCCACGACGACCAGGCGGATGCGCAGCCGTCTCATGCGTCACCTGCGAGATGGTGCGCCGCCGCGTCGGGGTTCATCGCGAAGGCATAGCCAACCGCGAAGCCGGACGGCGCGTGGCTGCCCTCCCACCACTTGCGCGAGGTCGAGGCATCGACGCCGAACACCATCGCGGCGTGTTCGGGGCTGTCGAAGCACTCGCGGATGAACGACGACCAGGACGCCGCAAAATGCTGGCGATAGGTCATGGCCTTCCGCTTCGGAGAAAACTTTCCGGGAGACATGCTCTGAAATCCTGTGCTGCTATCGGGATGTGCAGACCCGACAGAAACAGCAGACGAGAAAGAGGGGGCGGCAGCGGTCATCGCGTCGCCTCCTCGGGAGTTTGGGCGGGCCAGAAGTCGTCGCGCGACAGGGGCAATCCCCTTCGCAGCGCAGCATCCAGCACCACCGGCTTCTCTGCGTCTGGAATCGTCCCGCGGACCTTCCAGCCCCGAACCGTCGAGGGCGCCCGCCCCAGCGCGGCGGCCGTGGCGCGGATTCCTCCGAACTTCTCGATTATGGTTTGTGCGTAGCTCATGGGCGCAATGTGCGCTATTTGCGCCCATTATTCAAGCGCATATTGCGCACAGACGCGGCCAGCGTTCTCATGCGATGCAACAAGCATGAGTGATCAGCAGGTTACATATGCGCTCCGTGCGCTACGCGAGGGCGCGAAGGTCGGCGTGCGGGAAATGGCCAGAAGACTAGGCATCTCCCCGAACAGCTACACACACTATGAGAACCCGAACCGCTTCAAGGATCCCTACCTTCCGATGCACTGGGCCGAGAGGTTTGCCGACGCCTTGGAACCGGATGGCGTGCCCAGGGATGCGGTTCTCGCCTTGGCCGGTGTATCTGACGTGCCCAGCGAGGAGAGCCTCGACGCACGCCTATCGAAGCTTCCTGCGGATCGTCGTCAGAGGGTTCTTCAGTATCTTGCCGATCAAGAAGCTCTTCACGAGAGAGAAAATCCAGCACGCGACGCCGATACGACGGAGGCAGGGCAATGACCCGCGCCCCAAAATTCACCCTTTTACTCATTCTCTCCCCTGCGAACTTATGGAACAAACAAAGAACACGTTAAGCAAGAATCCGCCACCGGCGACATGTAGAAAAGGATAGGTGAGGCCATGGTGAAAAAGTTTGTCGATGGCTTTGGGACAGGCGCCTTGCTTGCTCTGGCAATCCTTTTAGCCATAGGAGACATCTACTGGATCTATACCTCGCTGAGGATAGGCAGCTTTTTCATGTTCCTGATTGGCGTTCTCGGGCCGACGATCCTGATCAGCGCCCCGGTCGGCGCATTCGCGCTGATCTTCGGGTGGCCGGCTTGGATTTACTCAATTTTCGGCTGATCCATGACCCGCGACACATCCGCCCGCATAACCGCCCTCAAGGCCGAGGTCGCCGCTACCCAGGACGCGGCTGCGGCGATGGTGGTGACGACGATCCAGGCCATGGGCGCGACGCCAGGGCAGATGCTGCTGATCGCGCGGGAGTATCAGGCGGTCGCGGATGGGCGGCGACGTAGCCGGATTACGGGCATCATCGCGCGGAAGGTTGCGGAAAGGTTGAGGGGCGAGGCGGAAACTAGGGGTGAGTAAAATGAGTGATATTCAACCAGTAAGGCAAGCAATTAAAGTGTTAGATCAGCGCGTCACTGAGATTGAGAGGGCTGGAAGCCCCGATGAGCTGGAGGCCGCATGGATCGGGGTACTTAACGCGTACTATAGTTTCTTTGAAAAATGCAAGGCAATCTCGAAATCAGAAAGTAAATCAGGACGTTGGTTTGAGGGAAAGGTCCACGCCAGACGAACTGATCCCCTGCTCGCCTACATGCACCACGCCAGGAACGCCGAAACACATGGACTGGAAGGGTCCCAAAAATGGGACTCGGGCACATTACTTCTCGGCATTCCGGGAATGGGCGCAAGTGAGTCCATGACCATAAACCTGTCATTCGACCATCGAGGAATCCCAACCGGAACCGTGAGGTCGAATGACGGACGGCCAATCACCGGATATCATGCGCCAGCGCGGATGTATCTGGTTGATGTAATTGATAAAGGAACATCCTTCCCGGTTCCGACAGAGCATTTAGGCAAGCCGTTGTCATCCACTGATCCGTTACTGCTCTCTAAGCTCGTGCAGACATATCTTCGGACAATGCTCGAAGAGTTGACCGCCCTTCATGAATAGCCTGGAGAACCATCTGACAGTAGATGCTGCGCACCAAATTTCTGTGGTCGTCTCTCAGGATATCGCAGTCATATAGCCGGTCAAGTCCAGCCTCAATCATCCCGTCTGTGACTTCAATGTAGCGCAGTTCTTCTGCCATCCAACCCCTTCGCCCGCCTCGCGCGGGCTTTTTCATGCGCGGCCGCCCCGCGCCGGCAGGGGCAGGATAGCCCGGTGATTCGGCGCGCGCTACAGATTTGTGCGCTTTAAGCGCCCGATGTGCGCTTTTTACGCTTGACGCATTGGGCGCATTGTGCGCACACTTCATCTCAACGGCGCACCCCACCGCGCCAGCAGATGGAGCATCCCATGTCACGCCTGAACATCGAGAACTGCGTCGTCTGGGGCACGATTGCGTGCCTGGTCGTCGCCTTCTGGGCATCGGCCGTCGTCTTCGGCGTCCCGTTCGCCAAGCACCTCATCGAAGCCGCGACGCAGCGGCCCGCCGCCTGCGCCGGGCTGAACGGCTGGGACTGCGCGGCCCGTGCGGATGGGGGCTGGTGATGGCGTTCCAGTTCGAGCCCTACCGCATCCCGCCGCACAGCGGCAGCGAGGACATCTCGGACGTGTGGGCCGAGGAAACCGACCCGGAGAACGAGCGCGGCGAGTGCTGCGAGGCGTTCTTCGACGACGAGGTGAGCGGCTACGGCTGCCACAGCGCGCTGATCGCGATCCGTGTCACCGGCGGCGTGGGGGATGACCTCTGGTCGGTGAACCTGCCCCGCGACATGGCGATGAAGCTGCTGAACCCCATGACCGTGACCCGGCTGGAGCGTCTGCGCGCCGACCGGCTGGACGAAGAATAACCCGAACCGGCCGGCGCCCTCCTCCCTGCTGGCCGCCCTGCCCCTGCGGCGCTCCTCCTCCCTGGCCGCAGGGGCGACAGTTTCAAACGAGGTTGAAGATGAGCCAGATTGCACGGGACGAATTCCTGCGCCGCAGGCGCGCCGGGATAGGCGGCAGCGACATCGCCGCCATCCTCGGCCTGTCGAAATACAAGACGGCCTATGACGTGTGGCTCGACAAGCGCGGCGAAGCGCCTGCCGAGGACGAGAGCGATAAGCCCTGGCTCTATTGGGGCTCGGTGCTGGAGGATGTGGTGGCCAAGGAATACGGCCAGCGCACCGGCAGCAAGGTCCAGCGCGTCAATGCCCAGCTGATCCACCCCGAACGCGATTTTGCCGTGGCGAACATCGACCGCGCCGTGGTCAACCCGGATATCGCTGGCCGCGTCTGGTGGAAGGATGGGCGCCTGACCACCGATCGCATCCTCGAATGCAAGACCGCCAATGGTTTTGCGGCGAACCTGTGGGGCGAGCCCGGCAGTGACCAGGTGCCGGAGTCCTATCTCTGCCAGTGCCAGTGGTATCTCGGCATCACCGGCGCCCGCTACGCCGATGTGGCGGTGCTGATCGGGGGATCGGATTACCGGACCTATACCATCGAGGCCATGCCCGATCTGTTCTCCGACATGATGTCCGAGGCCGAGGCATTCTGGAAACTGGTGCAGGACGGCGTGGCGCCCGATCCGCAGACGCTCGCCGACGCGCAGGCGCGCTGGCCCCAGCACGTTGCCGGGAAAACGGCCGTCGCCTCGATCCCGACTGTCCGCGCCATCGAGGAACTGGACGCGATCAAGCAGCAGGCCAAGGCGCTGGCCGAGCGCGAGGAAGCCTTGAAGCTCCAGATCATGGCCGAGGCGCAGGATGCCGAAATCCTGACCGATATGGGCACGCCCATCGCCACGCTGAAAACCCAGAGCGCCACGCGCATCGATGCCAAGGCGCTGCAGGCCGACCACCCCGGCATCGCCGACCTCTACAGCAAGACCAGCAGCTCGCGCGTCTTGCGCATCAAATCCAGAAAGGAATGATCGTGAACACCATGACGAAGCCCGCCACGGCCGTTGCCGTGCAGCCGGAAGGCGCCGCGGTCGCGCCGCAGGACCGACCCGCATTGGGATTCCTCACCCCGGCCAACCTCGGGGAGGCGATGGAGATGGCCAAAATCCTGGCAGACTCGTCCATCGTCCCGAAAGACTTCCAGGGCCGGCCTGGCAACGTGCTTATCGCGTGCCAGTGGGGAGCCGAGCTTGGGCTCCAGCCCCTCCAGGCCATGCAGTCCATCGCCGTCATCAACGGCCGGCCTTCGATCTGGGGCGATGCGATGCTTGGGCTGGTGCAGGGCTCGGGCCTTCTGGATAGCATCCACGAGGAAATCAGCGACGACGGGAAGGTTGCGACCTGCACCCTGCGCCGCCGCGGGCACGCCCAGCCGATCAGCCGCACCTTCACCATGGAGGATGCCGACCGCGCCGGGCTTAGCCGCAAGGACGGGCCGTGGAAGCAATACCCGAAGCGGATGCTCCAGCTGCGCGCCCGCGCTTTCGCCCTGCGCGACGGTTTCGCCGATGTGCTGCGCGGCGTGGCAATCGCCGAGGAAGCCCGCGACACGCCGGTGATGCGCGACGTGACGCCCGATGACGCCCCAGTCAGCACCGCTGAAAAAGTCCGGGCGAAAGTGTCGGCGAAGAAGGCCAAGGCCGAGGGGCCGTCACTGAACGAGGTGCTTGAAAAAATCGGCGCCGCCGCGACCGAAGCTGCGCTGAACGAAGTCGGCGCAGACTGCGGCAAGCTTCCAGACGCAGACAAGGATCAGGCCCGCCGCGCCTATGCCGACCGCCTGGCAGAACTGCGCGCGTCGGATCTGGACCGGATCGAAAGCCTGCTGGCAGCCGAACTGGATGCCGGCGCAGACCTCGACGCCGTGCTGGAAACCTATGCCGAGCAGATCGACGGCCTGCGCGCCAAGGACTCCGGCGCGGCCGAGGCGATGATCGCCCGCCTGCGCGGATAGCCTGAACCCTGCCGCCGCGCTCCAATCGCCGGGCGCGGCCAACTCCCCGGCTGGCCTGTTCGCCATCGCCAGCCGGGGCTTTTCCAGAGAGGAGCCAACCATGCAGGACAACGACACCTATACCGTCGCCGCCGACGAACTGCGTCAGTTCGTGGAGCGGATCGAGCAGCTGGAAGCCGAGAAGCGGGACATCGCGGAGCAGATCAAAGAGGTCTACGCCGAGAGCAAGGGCCGCGGCTACGACGGCGCCGCTCTGCGCCAGATCGTCGCCCTGCGCCGAAAGGACAAGGACCAGGTGGCCGAGCAAGAGGCGATCCTTGACCTCTACAAATCCGCCCTCGGCATGGCCTGACCGGCCCTAGCACAAGGAACCCGTAGCATGAGCAAGACAATTCGCGGCATCTGCGTCGGCGGCAAGCTGGTGGAGGTCGCAGAATGACCCCCATCGACACGGCAGAGCTTGAGCGGCTGGCGGCGAGCATCACGCCGGGAGAGTGGTATGCGCACGAAACGCATCCGCAGAACGCCTGCGCGTATGTATCAGCGCGGCGCGAATTTATGGACCACGAAATTGCCACGCTCTACCATGGCGAGTCCGACAACGCCGGGCTGGATGAAGCGGGCATCTGGGGCGATCATCCCGAGCGCCGTGCCAACGCCCGCGCCATCGCTCTCGTCCCCGCCCTGATCCGCGAAGTCCTCGCCCACCGCAAGGCAGAGGCGTGGCGGCCGATCAGCAGCGCGCCTTTTCATACGCCGGTTATCGTCAAGGTCGGGCAAATGACGTTTCCGGCCGTGTTGAGAGGAAACGCGGCGATGGATGAGAACGGCCAAGATTGCGCCCAATGGCAGGCCATGAACGAGGGCGAGCATCCGCCGTGCTGGTCCGATGGGGCCTGCTGGGCGAGCAATGCTGACGGCCTGACCAGCATGCAGCCGACCGGCTGGAAGCCCGCCACCACCGAAGCCGAAGGAGGCTGCGATGCCGAGTGAAAAAGCACAGCGCTTCACGAAAAAGCCCGTGACCGTCGAGGCCATCCAATATACCGGCGTCAATCTGCGCGAGGTTCTGGACTTTACCGGGAAGCACCCGCGCTGGGAAGAGTGGTTCAAGTCGTTCGAGGATTACGAGGCTCACGTCCATGTTGACAGGGGCGCGTTCAAGATCCTGACCTTGGAAGGGACGATGGAAGCCCTACCGGGAGACTGGATCATTCGCGGCGTGAAAGGCGAGCACTATCCATGCAAGCCCGACATATTCGCCGCCACCTATATTCGCGCCGACCTCTGCGCCTCGGGCCAGCAGGTGCGGGCGCTGGAGTGGGAGCAAGTTGACCCGACTGCGGTCCTTGGGCACGGCATTGAGCCCTGCCAGTATTACATACGCTATGAGGTCGGATTCTGGTGGATGCCCGGCGACGCGGAAGTCGAAGACGCGCAAGAGTTTGATGACCTCGAAGCCGCCAAAGCCGCCGCGCAGGCCGATTACGAGCGCCGCATCCTCTCCGCCCTGACGCCAGCCCCGCAGCCCGAGGGGCACCACGACGATCTGGCCGTGGACCGCTTTGCCGCCGCCATGAAAGCCAAGCTGGCGAAGAAGCGCGCCGAAGGCCGTGGCGGCTGGGAACGCAAAGACGAATGCAGCGCCGAAGACCTGACCTACATGCTCGTGCAGCACCTTTGGAAGGGCGACCCGCTGGACGTGGGCAACATCGCCATGATGCTGCATCAGCGCGGCGATCGGATCGTGCTGGACGGCGAAGCGAAAAACATCGTCCCGCAGCCCGAGGGGGAGGCGGTGCCGGTGGCGTGGCAGGCCAAGGGCAGCGACGACACTTGGCGGTATGTCGAGATGCCGAAAACGGCCCGTGCTGTTGGTATGGAGCTGCGACCCCTCTACGCCACCCCGTCCAGCGCCCACCCGCCCCAGCCCAGCGAGACGGTCGCGGAGGCGCTGAAGCTCGCCGCACTATCCGAGCGGGTCAGGGTGTTGGAGGGGGCGCTTAGCGACATGGTTTCCGTTGCGGAGCAGGATGAGTGGGCCATGGCGATGACAGGGCGCCAGTTAATCCTGAAAGCCGCCCTGCGCGCCCTGAAAGGATCGGACCAATGAGCGCCCTCGAATATGAGCTTGAAGGTCAGCGCGCGAAAAACCGCAAACTCAAGGCAGACCTCGCCGAAGCCCGTGCCGAAATCGAGCGGCTGACGCTTCTGTTGGACTTGTCCAAGAAAACCACAGAAGCGGTTCTGGAACGCGCCAATAAAGCCGAAGCCGCGCGCGACGCAAATGCTAAGTGGCTCGGGGAGTTGCTCGCGGTTATACATCGAGACGGTGGGCATTATCAATCTCAGCACGGTGACGAAA